>JAPYQX010000001.1:87544-108636 GCA_029937135.1 Nitrospinota bacterium | reverse complement strand
CCACCGGGGAGAGCTCCTTCGCCAGAATTTTTTCCGAGAGTTCGGGGACGCTCAGGTAGCATAGGGAATCATCGGACACGGGCTACTCTCCTTTTTTCAGGAATGAAACGAGTGTATCAGGGATGAAAACTTTCCGCGCGGGGTATCCACCAACTTCAGGCCACCTTCCGGGTATCCATCAACTACCTGCCAGCTTCGTGAAGAACCCGCGTGTATTTCTTGAGGGAGCGAAGGGTTATATACGCCGCGAGGCCGAAGACGAATACGGCCCGCCATCCACCCCCGAGGGAGAAGTTTCCACCGGCCAGCAGGCCGCCGATCATTTCCATCGCCGTGAGCGCGAGGATGACGGCGAAAAGCCCCGTGTATTCCCGGCGCAGGACGGTCCGCCACGAAAAGGGGAGATCGGCCGGTGTCCAACCTGAAAACCGGCAGTTCGAGAAACGCGGGACGATCACCGGCGTCCGCGCGGCCCACTCGCGGTATTCGTCCCCGAATTTCCCCTCAAGGAAATCTTCCTCGCGCAGGATGATCCGCTCATAGTAGAGCCAGAAAAAAAGCGTGTAGATCGCCAGGACGAAAAAGGAATTCAGAAAAAGAAGAACACCGAAGTTCATGAAAAAGTTGCCAAAATAAAGCGGGTTCCGGCAGAGAGAATAAAGGCCCGTCGTGTTGAGCCGGGTGGCTTTCTGGTGCTTGGTGATGCGCCCCGAGGTGCCCGACGGCGCGCGGCCGACGACCAGGACGCGGACAGCGAGGCCCGAGAGCGCAACGATGAAGCAAAGCACTTTCCAGGCTTCCCCATACTGTCCACTGGCGTCAGTGTAGTAATTGGTCTGCATGAAACCCAGGGCGACCACCGGAAGCATCAGGAGCGGAACCCACCCCCGCCAGCGAAAGAGAAAGTCGCCCTGTCTGATCAGATCGTCTTTCAGCATGTGCGCACAGCCTTCAAATTTCATTAAATCGCAGTTGCCGGGAACCGCTCAAACGGGAATTGTAACGGGCCAGAGGATACCAAGCGGCCTGCCAGATTTATCCCCTCGGCCGGAAGGCCCTATATTTCCATTTTCGCTTGGGCGGCGTCCCAGTCAACAGGCGCGAGACCGTCCTCGGCGAGGTATTCATGGTAGCGCTTGAGGCCCGCCTCCTCGTCCGGCCCCACATCATAGCGAATGCAGTTGGTCAGGTAATCCCGCGCGGCGGCCTCGTCGATATAGGGGAGATCGCGGCCGGCGGCGGCGATGATTTCATCGAGTCGGGCCACGCCCTCCTCTTTTGCCTCACGCAGCAAGCGGCAGGTTTCAACCTCTCGTCTACCGGCGGCGCCAGCTTTGCCAGACCCGAACACCCAGACGGCGTAAAGAAACGGGAGCCCGGTGAACGCCTCCCACGCCTCGCCCAGATCGATGCCGTCGAGTCCGCCCGCCTCCTCTCTCAGGGCGTTGTCGCCGATGAGGAGAAATGCGTCGAAGGACTCATCCTCAAGGGGCGGGCGCAGGGGGTCCACCACAGCGAACTCGGGCTCGGCCCCCCATTTTCTCTTGAGGATGACGCGGGTCATGTTCGCCGCCGAGAGCGACCAGCCGTCGAGCCCGACGCGGCGCAGCTCCTCGGGCGGCCTCCGGCAAAAAAGACGGATGCTCCGCACCCGGCCCCGGCTGGCGATCCCAACTTCAGGCACGTAGCGCGCGCCGGGCAGATGGAACAGCGCGAAGGTCGATACGAGAGCGCCGTCGAGTGTTCCATTTTCAAGCAGGGGCAAAAGCTGTGCCGGAGGCTCGCTGCGCAGTTCGACTCCCGCGCGGTTTTCGAGTGTCAGGGTCAGCGGTTTCGCGTTCAGGAAGGGAACCGTACCGAGTTTCAGGCCTTGACCGCCCATGTATCTCCCTGCCGCTCCACCTCGCGGTAGAGCGTATCGCGCTCGACGGGGCGGCGGCCCACCTCCTCGATGAGCCGGCGGATGTCCGCGACGCCCAGCTCCTCGGGGGTTTGTGCGCCGGCCATGTGATAAATCTTCTCCTGCACCACCGTGCCGTCGATGTCGTCCACCCCGAAGCGCTGGCTTATCTGCGCGATGGGCAGCCCGACCATGATCCAGTAGGCCTTGATGTGATCGATGTTGTCGAGGAGGAGCCGCGCGGCGGCGTAGTTCCGGATATCGAGCATCCCACCCGGACCGGGCACATCCGCCATCTGTGAATTATCGGGGTGAAACGCCAGGGGAATGAACGTCGTGAAGCCGCCCGTTTCGTCCTGGAGCGCCCTCAGTCTGAGCATGTGGTCCACCCGGTCCTCGTTCGTCTCGATATGGCCATAGAGCATCGTGCAGGTGCTCGCGATACCCATCCCGTGCGCGATGCGGTGGACATCGAGCCAGTCATCGGCGGATTGCTTTCCTTTGCAAATCTCAGAGCGCGTGGGCTCCGCGAATATCTCCGCGCCCCCGCCGGTGAGCGAGCCCAGCCCCGCGCGCCGAAGCGCCGTCAGCGTTTCCTCGATGCTCATCTTCGCCACCCGGTCCGCCAGCCACCTGATCTCCGTCGATGTAAAACACTTCAAGTGTAGATGGGGGTGTATCTCCTTGATGCCGTGGATCATCTCCAGGTAATAATCGAAGGAAAGGTCCGGGTGGAGCCCGCCCACCATGTGAAACTCCGTGCGCCCTTCACCCAGCGACTCCGCCATTTTAAAAATCTCGTCGAGCGAATACGCGTAGGCGCCCTCCTGGCCCTCCTTCCGCGCGAACGCACAAAACTTGCACGCCTTCCAGAGCACGCACACATTCGAGTAATTGATGTGGCTGTTCACGTTGTAGTAGGTGGCGTCCCCGTGCCGCCGCTCGCGTGTCAAATTCGCCATGTAGCCGAGGCCGTTGATGTCCGGCGTCTCGTAAAGGCGCACCCCCTCCTCAAAAGAAAGGCGCTCCCCCGCCTCCACCTTTTCAAAAATATCCGCCAGCGGGCTGCTCCGCAGCCGCCGCGCCATGTATGAATCGCTCATCGAATATCCTTCAAAGCCCCGTGAGAGGCACCATTACAGGGATAAAAGACGCCAGCAGGGGAAGTCTCGTATTTGGGAGAGGGGGTGTCAACGGGGCGCAGGATCAGCCGGAATCAGGGTCTTGGTCCTCGCTCTTGTTCTCACCGCGAGCCTCAATCTCGGCGAGCCGGGCGCGGAGCTCGGCGGCGCGGGAGGGGTTTCCCGCCTCGCCGCAAAAGATGGCGTAGTTTCGCAGCACCGTCAAAAAGTCCGGGTGATTTTCACCTAGGGCTTTTTCGAATATTTCCAGCGCACGCTCATAAAGCGGCAAGGCCTCATCATTTCGGCCCTGCGATCCTAGCAATGCGGCGAGGTTGTTCAGGGATATCCCGACACCAGGGTGCTCGGAGCCCAGGGTTTTTTCGCTGATTTCCAAATCACGCTTATAGAGCGGCAAGGCTTCATCATAACGGCCCAGTGACTCAAGCAATCCGGCGAGGTTGTTCAGGATTGAACCGACATCGGGGTGGCCGGGGCCAAGGGCGCGTTCGGTGATTTCTAGCGCACGCTCATAGAGCGGCAAGGCTTCATCATAACGGTTCTGTAACTTGAGCAATCCGGCGATGTTGCTCAGAGATATCCCGACATCGGGATGATCGGGACCAAGGGCGCGCTCGGTGATTTCCAAATCACGCTCATAGAGCAGCAAGGCTTCATAATGCCGGCCCTGTGACCTCAACAGTCCGGCGAGGTTGTTCAGCCGTGTCCCGACATCGGGATGGCCGGGGCCAAGTGCGCGCTCTGTGATTTCAAGCGAGCGTTCAAAGAGCGGCAAGGCTTCATCATAACGGCCCTGTGTCTCAATCAATAAGGCGAGGTTGTTCAGGCCTGACCCAACATCGGGATGGTCGGGGCCAAGGGTGCGCTCGGTGATTTCTAAAGAACGTTCAAAGAGAGGCAAGGCTTCATCATAACGGGCCTGTGACCTGAGCAATTCGGCGAGGTTGTTCAGGATCGAACCAACATCCGGGTGATCATCACCTTTGATTTTCTCGTTTATCTCTAGGGAGCGTTTAAGGAGAGGTTCGGCTTCCGCGTATTCCGCACGGAGGCGATGATACTTTGCCAATTGAAAAGCCAGATCGGCCCATCCCTGCACCAGTTTCGCCCGGTCCAAAAAACCCAGGACCGCATCCAGATGCGGCTTTTCCGCGGCCACCTCATCAAGCGCCAGGATGAGTTCCGAACTTTCAAGTTCAACCAGGGAGGCCAAGGATTTGGAGGTGGACAGTAGAGAAGTTATGCTTTCATCCTCGCCAAGCGACCCCCGGATAAAATCCGCCACGAGGCGATGACAAGAGACGCGGCTATCGCCCTCCTTTTCGAGAAGGCTCGCACTTTCCGCCGCCTGTAACGCCGCACCGTACACAGACGGGCGGCCTGAGCCGGCATCCATCGAAAGATCGGCCGCTTTCGCAAGCAGGTCCGGCCGGATGGACTCCGGCCCGAGAAAGGCGGCACAGGAGAGGAGCTTTTGAGCGTCCGGGAATTCCGCCAGTTTTTCCCATGAAGGAAGAAACGTCGCCCGGACGGAGGCCTTGTGCCGGGTATTCGTCTCTTGGTCTTCCGATATAACCTCAAATTCCTCGGGGTTTTCATCAATTGTGTTTATGAGCCCTTCATTCACGAGCCGCGCATCGTAGCCGGTGAAAGAAATATCCGGCCAGGTTTTGAAATAGGCCGCCGCAATCTCAAGTGCGAGAGGTAGCCGCCCAAGACGAGAAACGATCCGGGCCGCCGCCGTGTGTTCTTCCGAGCCTTTCTCGGGCATGGGACGCTTATCCCCGCAGCAGGAGAGCAGGAGTTCCAGCGCGGGGGCAGGGTCCAGAAAATCCAGTCGGCGTGTACGCAACTTGTCTGAGAGATTTGGATTTCGCGTCGTAATAAGAATGTGATGGTGGGGAAGCCGGGCTACCAGATCGCAGATGGCGCTCCAGTTATTGCATTATCCAGTACGACAAGTGCGCGGCGATTTTCCTTGCCGAGAACTTCCATAACCACGGCAGCCTGTTGGTCATCCGGCATATCGTGTGGCAAATTTAGCCCAAGATGAAATTCAAGTTGAGCAAGAGAATAAATAACTGGGCCAGGATCACCTTTTTTCGTTTCGGATGGTACCCACAAGCAGCCGCCGGGATATTTGTCCTTGTTCTTGTGCGCGAACTCGGCGGCGAAACGGGTCTTCCCCGCACCGCCGATGCCCACCGCGCTGATGGCGAGAGTTTTCTCCGTCTGAAATGCGACTTCCATCGCCCGAACAAACTCATCCTGTCCGACATAACGATCACCGATGCTGTCATGCCGAATATAGAATGGAGGAGGAGAATTTTTTTTTGCGCGACGAGCAAGAAAGTCATCGGCATGTTTATTAACCCGACAAGCCCCTATCACCGCTATCGCTGTTATTAAAATTCCTTCTAACATCCGGACACCCCCGATTCCATCAATAAATTAGGAAGGTGTCCCGATTATATCAATTAAAGCAGGGGAGATGATCTATTATTTGGCGAGACCTCAAGGCGAAAAGTAAAAATCCTCTGGCTTTCTTTCCTTGGGTTTTTTCTCGTTGATTTCCTTGCGGCGCTTTTCGCGCGCGGCGGCGTGGGCGATGGCTTCCTGTTTGATTTTTTCGCGCTCGGCGGCCTCAAGAGGACCGAGGGATTCCTGGCCGAGATTCTGGTCTTTCTTGTCGCCGGGGTAGGCGGGGGCGCGCTCGTGGCCGAGCTTCGCGAAGGCGCGGCCGAACAGACGGTACGCCTTGCTCTCCTCCGAATAACTCGGCATGGGCGGTTCGGGTTTTTTTCTTCGTACGCGTCTGACCATTGTTCAAGCCTCTTTTTTAATTCAAGCGTTCACTTCGTTTGCTTTAAATTTTTATTATTCGCTCAGGAAGGCGTCAACGGCGCTGTTCCAGGCCTCGGGGTTGCGGCGGTAGGAGTTGTGCCCGCCGTAATCGAGGAGGTGGAGCCGGGAGCCCTTGATCATCGCGTTCAAATCCTCGGCGTAGTAGGGCGGGGTGAGCGAGTCATCGCGGGCGGCGATGATAAGCGCTTTTTTATCGATGTCCGGTATCTCGCTCAGGCGGTCGTGCGCCAGGGTCATGTCGATTCGCGCGAGGAGGATATCGGTGCCGGCGATGGTTTCTTTTTGCCGCTTTTCGAGCTCAAGCATTTTTTCGAGATCGTTCCGGAACATGGTGGGCCCGCCGGTCCAGATGGAGCTGACCTCGACATAGGCTTCCTGCCCGTAGGATTCGAGGATGCGCCGCCGGGTGACCTGGAGCCGCTTCATGTATTCGTCCGCCGCCGTCCAGGTGTTGGTGAATATCGCGAGGCCGACGCGATCAGGGTAATCGAGGGCGAGATTCTGGAGAATGCACCCGCCCGTCGAGGCGCCGACAACGTGCGCTCGCTCGACACCGAGATGGTCGAGTACGGCGAGGGCGTCGAGGGCGATCTGGGCGGTCGTGTAGCCTACCTTGACCTTATCGCTCTCGCCCGAGCCCCGGTGATCGAAGGAAATGCATCGGTAGCACTTCGAGAAATGGGGGAACTGGAACTCCCACATTTTCGAGAGACCGATGAGGCCGGGAATGAAAAGGATGGTTTCGGCGCCGGCGTCGCCCGCCTCGATGTAGTTGATATGGACATCGCCCGCCTTGATTCGCGGCATGATTTCTCCTCAAACTTCGCGGGCGGATGAACGCCGCCGGTCAAGGCTCGCGGTCAAAAAGCCCCGCTGGTCACATCTCACCTGCAAAAAAACACCCGGCAGGATGGGAATTCGGGCCGAATGACAGTTCAAAAAATCAAAGAAATAACCGGAAAAACAATCGCGGCCCGGAGCGCCGAGCCTAAGTTTTGATCTTGAAACCGGGATCGGCCGGCTGACTTAAGGTTGATCGAGGTTTCTATCTACCCCTGTCGTCCGTTCTTCTTCCCAGATCGTCCGTTCTTCTTCCGCGGCCCAGCCGCCGGCTGTCCCTCCGGCGATCAACGGGATACGCCGTGCGCATCAGCCAGCCGCAGACCCTGGAGCGCAGGCCGGTCGTGGCGAATTCCTTGGTCATGTAGTCGGTAGCGCCGGCCTCGAAGCAATCGATAATGTCTTTTTCCTCGAACCGTTTTCCGGTGACGACGATGATGGCCACGTCGTTCACGCGGGCATCCTGTTGCTCCCTGATGGCGCGGCAAACATCGAGGCCGTGCAGCCCGGGTAGCTCGAGATCAAGGAGTATCAGGTCGGGATGCTCCTTGCGGGCGGTCTTCACCGCGCCGCGGCCGTCAAAGGCGTGAAGGAACTCGATCCCCTCCTCGGCCTCGAGAGTCGCCTCGAGGAGCCTGACCATCTGGCGATCATCGTCCACGATCAGGACCTTCCTCGTCCAGGAGTCCTGATCGAAGGAGAGGCGGGCGGAGTCCGGGAACTCCTCGGACAGCGGAGGTGTATCGCTATCCTCGGGGAGGTCGATGACCATATCGTCCCGGGCGGCGAAAATCTCGGGGATGTACTCGGCCCCTTCGGCGTACTTGCGCGCCTCCTCGACGAGCTTGTCCAGCGCGTCGTCGTCGCGCATCGGGTCGTGATGGAAAAACGCGAGGCGCTTGACCCTGCCCGCAATCGCGTAGTCCACCACTTTCTCGAAGGGGGAATGCCCCCACCCGAGCTTGGAGGGGTATTCATCGAGCGTGTACATCGCGTCATGGACGAGCAGATCGGCCCCTCTCAGGAAATCGACATGGCCCCGGTCTTCGTGATGAATCGGGAAGGTCCCCGGAGGGGATTCCAACGGGTGAAGCGAGTGGGGCTCGTGATCGGGGATATACACGAAGGAGGCGCCGCCCGAATCCAGGCGGTAGGCCAGCGTCAGGGAGGGATGGTTCGTATAGCGCAGGGACACCCTGGCCCCGCCCAGCAGAAAGGTCCCCTCGCCGAGATTCGAGAAGCGAACCGTCGCCCCGAGGGCTTCGAGATGAATCGGAAAATAGCTGTAGGACATCTGCCCGGAGAGGGTGGTGTTCAACTGGTTGCCCATGCCGCCGGGGCCGTAGATGTCCCATTCGTTTCCGGGAACAAAAAGAGGAACGAAAAAAGGGAACCCCTGGATGTGGTCCCAGTGGGTGTGGGTGATGAGGATATTGCCCTTCATGTTTTTCACGCCCGAGGCCATCAACTCCTGACCGAGGGCGTGGACGCCGGTGCCGCAGTCGAAGATATTCAGCGTTCCGTCGTCCATGACGACCTGAATGCAAGACGTATTCCCACCGTAGCGGAGGGTTGTCGGCCCCGGTTTCGCCAGGGACCCGCGAACGCCCCAAAACCGAATTCGCACACTTCCTCCCTTCCCACAATGCCTTCCCGAAGGGCTCCGGGCCCTTTTCGATCAGACAGGATGAGAAAAACGAACGGGAAAACAACGAATAAACCCTGGCCGCAATCTGCAAAACTCCATCATTCTCAATAACTAACAGCCAGGGAACCCGCAACCGCAAAGTACGGCAATTAATACATACAGTTTAAACGAAAGCTTCAACTATCCCAAACGCCAGCGCTCACCCACGGCCATCAGGCGGATTTGCCCCATATTTCCGCCCGATTCCCCCACCGCCCGCCTGAGTTCACGGGGCGGAGCGTCCACCGGCTCGTCGGTCAAATCAAATGTTCCCCAGTGCATGGGAACCATCCATTTGGCGCGGAGATCCTTGAAAGCCCGGTAGGCTTCCTCCGGTTTCATGTGGGCATACCGCATGAACCAGCGCGGCTCATAGGCGCCGATGGGGAGCATCGCCACGTCGATGGGGCCGAATTTCCGCCCGTATTCGGCGAAACCGTGAAAATAACCCGAGTCGCCGGCGAAAAAATATTTCCGCTCATCGGACTCGATGAGCCACCCGCACCAAAGGCTTCCGTTCCGGGGCACCCAGAAGCGGTTCGACCAGTGCTGGGCCGGAAGGCAGGTAATCTTCCATTTTCCGTGGCGCACGCTCTGCCACCAGTCGAGCTCCTCGGCCCGGCGGCCGCGCTCGCCGAACCATTTTCCCAAACCCCGGGGAACGTACCACCGGACACTCTCGGGCAGCGCCTTGACCGTCCATTCGTTCATATGATCGTAGTGATTGTGGGAAAGGACGCAAAACGCGTCCCCGGGAATTTTCTCCACCGGGAGACCGGGCGATTGGATACGGCCGTAAATCAGGGCGCGGGCGCCGAAGTGGGGATCGGTCACAAACGTATCGGCGCCGTCCTTGACGACAAACGTACAGTGCCCCGCCCAGGTGATTGACGCCGAGGGGTCGGGCCCCGAGAGGTAGGCACCGCTGTTCTCAACCCGGGGCACCTCGGGCGGCCGGGTCTTCTCGGCCAGATGGGGATTCCGGTAGTAAAACTTCCAGCGAAGAAACGAGCTGAACCGGTTGGGACTCCGCCACCAGGGGTTGAACCAGGCCCCGTATCCGCCGTGGGGGAGATAAAGCGAATCAGTCGAGCGGGAGACAAGCCCCTGCGCCTCGGGCGGGGGAAGCCCGGAGGCCGGCGGGGGCTCGAAACCGATCCGGCCGCAACCGGTCAGGGACGCAACCGCCCCCACGCCCCAGGCCCCTGCTTTCTTGATGAAACCCCGCCGGCCGATATTTTTTTTCATTTGAAAAAACTTTACCACACACGGCATCAGTGAATTTATAACCTGCGTCACACCTCGAGAAAATGCCGGATACCACCACCCGGAGGACCCGCCCCGCCGCCTCGAATATGTCCTTGCGTTTCATTCCGCCATTTCTTATTTTTATAAAATAATACCATATCGATAAATACTGAGACGAAGCCTCCTCTTGGAAAACCCTTCTTGGGAGCATTGTGCACGCGCCAATGCGCCGTTGTGAAAATACATGGAGAGCGAAATGAAAATTCTTTCAAAAACACCATTTCCGGTTTTTGCGCTGTTGATCGCGATCTTCATTTCGGCGATGAACCCCCTCTCCTCGGCCCGGGGGGAGGAACATTCCACCAAACTCCCCGACCTCAAAAACACAAATCCCAACGACGCCTTTATCGCCGGTTATGCCACGGCGATCATCACGCACGAGCTTCGCTTGAAAAACGTCAAGGTTACAGTCAGGAACGGGAAGGTTCTTCTTACAACGGATCCGGGAAACGAGGGATTCATGAATTACGCGAAAGAACTTATCTCGAAGCTGCCGGGGGTGGGGGAAAAGAATGTAAGCGTACATGTGCGCGGCGCAAACGAAGGAGGTGGAGGCAATAAAATCACGCTTACCGGTAAAGGCAAAGCCGTGAAAGTGGACCTCCCTCTCGGACCCGAGAGAAAAACAGAACTGTTCGAACCGCTGATCGCCGATCTCCGGTGGCCCCGTTTTTCCGCATCGTATGTGAATTTTTTCGACAAAAAACCCCGGTCGCGCGAAGACGAATTCCTCAGCTCCGCCATCGCGGTGAGCCTGGGCGAGTCCATTCCCTTTCAACGCGTCACGACCCAGCATGGAACGGATTTCGAGTGGGGTATACACGGGGCCGCGTTCGTCGTCTTCGATTTGAAGGGAGACTCTTTCGATCTGATCAACACGGATTTCTGAATCGCACCTATCGCCATCAGCTTCAAGAAAAACGACTTCTCGGGTCTGTTCCGCTTCTACCATCAATCCTCGCACCTCGGGGACGAATTCATCCTCCGGAACCCCGAAACCGTCAAGTTCGCGCTCCAGGACGCAACGAAAGATCGGATAAACCTGAGCTACTGGGCGCTGAGCATCCTACTGTCAAAGGATTTCGGCTTGCCGCCGAACATCGGCGAGAAGCTTCGGGTATATGGCGGCGGAGAGTACATGATTGACGGGCCCGGCTTTTTCGACAAGGAACCGGACGAGCTCAAGGAAATCACGATTCAGTAGGGAGTCGAGTACCGGAGCCTTCCATTTGCCTGGCTGAAATTTTCTTCCCTGAAAGCGGTTGAGGGCGCGGACTTTAAGACACAGGAAGAGGCCAACTGGAAAACAGGGGTCTCTCTCCGCGCCGGACTGAAGTACGAAAATCCCGCCTCCTACCCGGACGCGGTGTTCCGTTTCATGGCCGAGTACTTCAACGGACGCTCCCCGACCGGGCAGTTCTACAAGCGCGCGGTGGAATATTACGGCATCGGCATCAGCACCGACTTCTAGCCAAGGGAATTGCCGCCAAAGGGAGGAAATCGCCTTTTGGAATCAGGAAGGAACCGTGCCCTTCACAGACCAGGCGCGCTTCCGGAGCGAGAACGGACCATCCTCTTTTTTGCCAAGGTGCCTTTTTCGAAGCGCTTCGCGCAGCGCATCCCGGTCCTCGGGTGATAAATCCTGTATATAAGCGCCAACCGGGCCCACGCCCCCAAGGTAAGGAAGCCAGTAGTCGTCAAAGGAAGAAAATTCCATCCCAAATTCGATGCCGGTCTCTTCAATATTTTCCAGGCCGATTGCCTCGAAGAGCTCGGTAAGCTGGCCCCTGTGGTTGTATTTCATGCTGCGATCCGCCCGCAGTTCCTCGACGGCAGGGTCCAGCTTGACCGCCTCGTCACACAATGTGCTCACCAATTCCATGCCGCCGTCGCCGCTATCCCAGGTACACACCGCTACAGTACCGGCAGGGCGCGTAACGCGGCGCATCTCGCCCGCCGCCTTTTCCCCATCGGGGATGAGCATGAACACGAACAAGGACAGGGACTGACCGAAGGCGGCGTCCGAGAAGGAAAGCTCCAGCGCGTTGCCAACCTCAAACTTGATGCGCGAATCAGCGCCATGCGCGCGGGCGTATGCGATAAAGGGTTCCGACGGATCGACGCCGACAATCTCCGAGCGAGGAACTGCGAGGGCCAGCGCCCGGGAAAGGGCCCCCGTTCCGCAGCCCACATCGAGCGCCCGCTCTCCGTCGCTCACACCCGCGAAATCCAGGAACAGGGGCGCAAACCGTGCGCTCCATCGCCCCATGTAGTTATCGTACGTTTCGGTGCTCGAGAAATGGTTAGGCATCCGTCTCTCCTTTTTATTATTTAGTAAAAAGGATCGCACTCGCCTCCTTCGCTCAGGCTTGCGCCAGCACGAAATTGCGTAATTTCTCGATGGCGTCCTTCGTGGTTTCCGCTTCCGGCTCGACGAGGATGAACATATGGGGCCTGCCGTCAAATTTGTGCAGTTCGACCGACCCCCCGGCCTCGAGATAATGATCGGCGAAGATGTCGGCGCAGGTTTGTTCGATATTGGCGCCTTCTGTACCCTGAATAATTATCATGGGTGGTTTGTGGGTCGCTTCACCGCGATCCAGCACCATAAAAGGGTTGCCGGTTTTCATGTCCTCTTCTGTCGGGAAATAAGCCTTGGTGGCGTCTATCAACCGCTCTTTACCCGCTTCCTGCACCATCCGGTAACGCGCCAGCGGATCGAGAATCAGCCAGCAGGCGATAAAAAAGTCGAGACTGGCATCCACATCAGACAGGGACGCTTCCGTTGTTGTGTAGCGTTTGTCGGTGGGAGTGAGCGCACGAGCCCCATCTGCTGCCCGCCGCTTGATGATCCCATCCCGCCGATCAGGCTTATTTCAACCCCGAGGGCGCTGGCGTTGGCCTTGAACCAGCGCACCCCGTAATTGATGTCTTCCACCGGCGCCGGAAATTGCGCCTCGCCCGATAAACGGAAATCCAGCGCGAATACGCCGATGCCGTTTTCCGCGAAATCCCGATGGATGACCTCGCTGCTCAGACGGTCGCCTCTGCCCCAGGCTCCGCCATGCGCGTCTACGACGAATGGCGCCGGGCCTGTAGTGTCAGGCCGGTAGAGCCAGGCTTTCAATTCGGTGCCGTTAATAGTCCGATAGGGAATGTCCTCGACGGATGGGTTTGTCACGTTTTTTCCTTTTTCACGGCATTTAGCTATTTTCGTTGAAAATCAAATTCCGGCCACCGCACCGCCCAGGCGCGCGCGTCAATCGTGATCGACCGCCCCGTTTATTTCGCCGCCGCTTTTCTGGCTTCTTCCTCCTCCTCGCGCATCCGCTTGAGACGCCCGGGAGCGGGGATGTCCGGCCGCCATTTGGTCTTCTCCGGCGGCTCGGGCCATTCGTAGGGAAGATGGACATAGGTGTTCGGACTCTCGGCCGACACGAGCAGATCGGCCATGGCGCCGGTGACTTTCCGCTGTCCCTCGCGGTCGCCCACCTCGCCGAGCTGGCGCCCGAAGGGATACTGAATAAACGCGGCGCGCGAGACGGCGACCTTTTCCGTCATATCGGGCACGTTGCTGAGAGAAACCGTGGCGATTCCCGCCCTTTCGATTTCACGCTGAAGCAGTCCGCCGGACCGGATGCAAATCGGTCAGACGGGTATGATGAAGGCCGTGTCCACGCCCTGGGCCTTCATGCTCTCGATCATCAGCGGCGCTGTCCGCTTAATCAGCGGGTTGTAATTCGGGATATAGCCCATGATGGAGTAGAGCGTCTCGGCGAGGCGGCCGATTTTTCCCTCCCTCGCGTAGTCTTCAAAAATATCCACCGGCCAGGCCACGTTGCGGTCCTTCGCGAGAAAGCTGGTGTCGATGTGGAGATGGCTGTACTCGACATCATCCTGGCCCGCCGAGCTGGGAATCTCGCGGTGGCTGGGGTCGCCCCAGGAGGGCTCGGCACGCTCCCGGTCGTAA
Organism: Nitrospinota bacterium; assembly: GCA_029937135.1. GTDB lineage: Bacteria > UBA8248 > UBA8248 > UBA8248 > UBA8248 > UBA8248. The sequence goes on along the minus strand of JAPYQX010000001.1, from coordinate 94,924 downwards.
TCGAACGACTCGTCTCCCTTCGCGAAGATTCCGGCGGTGGACACGAGAGTCACGTTGCACTCCGAGAGTGGTTTGGGTAGCGGGGTCCAGGGTGTCTCGGCCGGATCGTTGGGCCGCTGATTCTCGATCCGCTCCTTTTGATCGTGAAAATAATGGCTGTCTACTTTCGTGATGGGCATGTGCGTCTCCTTGAATAAGACCGTGGCTTGAATAAGCCCGTACCCTCGCCAGTTGTTGGCGGTTTGTCTCACTTCCGCATAAAATACTATTTTATCATGAAAATTTCCCGTATCGAGCAGCCTTTTCAGCGACAGCGGCCTTTAAGGGAAAACCCGCCATCTCCCGCCAAACCACCTAATCGCTCACCGACAGGACAAGTTTTCCCCGGGTATGGCCCGCCTCAAGACGCCTGTGGGCCTCGGAGATGGACGCCGCCGTCATCGGTCCCAGATCCTCTGTCATCGGGGGGGCGATATCGCCCGCCTCAAGCCAGCCCCGGATGACATCGAAGGCCTCCTGATAAGTCCCCCAGTAGGGCCGCCCGCCGCCGCGCACCGGGGATCTCAAAAATACGCTGTGAAACGAGGCGGATTTCGTGAAAAGCGGCCCCTTCATGGAATGAAAGAATTCCTCGATCGGCGCGCCCGGCTCGGGCGCGCAGGAGACGACGTGCCCCCAGTAATCCACCACCCGGAGGCAAAGCTTTTTCATCTCCCCCCCCACCAGATCAAACGCCGCGCGGGGGAGCCTGCCGCCATTCACACGAACGATGTGACCCTCAAGCTCGTCCAGGGAGCGCCCCGCGTAGCGGATGATGCGCTCCTCGGGTATGCCGAGGCACTCATGGATATAGGCCGCGCTCTCGTCGCTCCCCGCCGTGGCGATGATCGGATCAGCCCCGAGATGGCGGAGCATCTGTATCGCCATCGTACCGACGCCGCCCGAGCCGCCGGCCACGAAGGCCGACTCGCCGGCCTGAATGCGGGATTTCATCACAACGCACTCATACGCCGTGAGCGATACCAGCGGCACCGCCGCCGCCTCGCCGAACGAAAGCCCGGTGGGTTTTTTCGCGACAAATTCGACAGGCACTTTCACAAACTCGGCATAACCCTCGCCGCCGCTTTCCCCGAAGCGGGGGAGGTAGGTCATCACCTCGTCGCCCGGAGCGAAGCTTGCAACACCGGCCCCCACGGCTTCGACGACGCCGGCGGCGTCCCGCCCGAGAAGCATGGGAAGCGCTCCCCCGCTCGCCCCCGACCGGGCCTTGTAGTCGGTGGGGTTCACCGAGATCGTCCAGGTCCGTATCTTGACCTCCCCCTCGCCCGCTTCGGGCTCGGGCCAATCCCGGTCCTCGAGGTTTTCAGTGCCACCAAACGCCTTGAGCAAGACCGCTTTCATTTTAACCTTCCTCTCAATCGTTGAATTCCATCCGCTCCTAGAGCATCCAGACGCCGCCGTCCAGACTGAGGGATTGCCCCGTCATGCTCCTCGATTCGTCGCTGCCGAGATAGACGGCGAGCATGCCGATTTCCTCGGGTGTTTGATCGTGCCCTAGCGGCGCGAGGGATTTTACGATCTGGTCGTATATTTCACGGGAGGAAAGATCTTTCCACTCTTCTTTCTGGGTGGACATCAACACACCGTGCCCGAACTCCCAGATCGGAGAAAAAAGAAAACCGGGATTGATTGCGTTTACGTTCACGTCATAAGGAGCCATCTCCTTGGCAATCGACTGCGTAAAGGAGATGAGCGCCGCCTTCGAGGCGCTGTAGTGGGGGAGATTCTCGTTTGCCCTGCGGCCCGCCAGCGAGGCGAGATTGATGATTTTTCCGTACTTGCGCTCCCGCATATGAGCAACGACCGCCCGGGTCATGAGAAACACGCTGGTCAGGTTCACCGTCATCATGTCGTTCCACTCCTCGAGCGTGAGGCGCTCAAGCGGATTGGCGAACATCCGGGAGGCCCTTCCGTGTGCGTTGACCAGGATATCCACCTGACCGAGCCGGTTGATTGCCTCGGCGAACACCTTTTCGACTTCATCCTCTTTCGTCAGGTCCGCGCCGATGGCGAAAGCTTCCCCTCCCGCCGCGGCCACCTCCTCGGCCCCCTTTTTCGCCGCCTCCTCCCGGAGATCGACCAGAAGCGAGCGCGCCCCCTCTTTCGCGAAGCACCGGGCGATTCCCCGGCCGATATCGCCGCCACCGCCTGTGATGATTGCCCCTCTTCCCTCCAAACGCATCTCTTTCCCCTCCAGGTTGATGGATGAATCGCCTTCAAACCGAAATTCAAAAAATTTCCGGATACCACTCAAGGTACAGGAAACGGACCTGCCCAGGCCAGCGCACCGCGCCAATCCCGTTGTCCGGGGAAGCCAATCACATTGTCCAAATAAGAAAGAGAATGATATCCTCCGCCCGTTGGAAAAACCGCCCCGCGCGCATCGCCCGGCAGCGGCCCCGGCTTAATCGAATTCAGGAGAATTGAGATGTCCCTTCTGAAAATGACAAAGGATTCCATCGATATCGGCATCGTCGTGAAAGACCTGGAGGTGGCAGAGAAATTCTACGGCGAAATCCTCGGCCTGCCTATGGTCCGGGAGGTGGGGCTGAGCGCAGACATCGCGAAGAAGGCCGGTTGCGCCGAAGGGGGATTCCGCTTCAAGGCCTTTCAGGCCGGAGACGTGCAACTCAAAATCGTCCAGGCCGATGCCGCGCCGCCCCCGGGCACCGGCAAGGTCGATGAAGCGACGGGGATCCGCTATTTCACGTTCTCGGTCGAGAGCGTGGAGGAAGCCTACAACTCGCTGAAGGCCGCGGGAGCGCCCATGCAAGGCGAGATCACCGAGGTCGTTCCCGGCCGGTTCATCTGCTTTTTCGCCGATCCGGACGGAAACCTGCTCGAATGCGTCGGCCCGAAATAAAGCCGGGCGCCAGTCCGCCCCGCCTGCCGGCCTCCTCTCGCGCCCGCCGGACAATGGTTTGATGTTCGAAATTATTCAGGCCTATATCACCGAATTCACCTACGTCGGGATTTTTATCGTCCTGCTGCTCTGCGGCTTCGGCCTTCCCCTGCCCGAAGACATCCCGATCATCGTTTCGGGTTATCTCGTCCACCTGGGCGCCATCGATTTCGGTTTCGCCCTGGCTGTCAATCTCGCCGGCGTCATGATCGGCGACATGATTATTTTCAGCATCGGCTACTGGTGGGGTCCGCGCGCCACGCAACACCGCGCCGTGCGTGCGATGATCAACCCGAAGCGAATGAAAAAGGTCGAGCAATTTTTCGGCCGGCACGGGAAAAAAGCCATTTTCTTCGGGCGGTTTCTCGCCGGGCTGCGCGCGCCGCTTTTTCTCGCGGCGGGGATGATGCGAATGCCGGTCTGGCAGTTCTTCGGGATGGATCTATTCGCCGCGAGCCTGAGTGTCCCCGTGCTGTTTTCCGGGGCCTATTATTTTGGCGAGGAGCTGGACACCCTGCGCGAGATGGTCGGAACCACCAAGAGTATTTTTCTTCTCGTCCTCTTCGCCGGAGCAGCCTGGTACGCTTTCCGCCGCTGGCGCGGCGAAACCAAATCGGCTGCCGACTGACGCGGACCGAGTCCTCGCGCTATCAATCTATCGCGATTAATCTCTCGTCATGGATTTTTCGGAACACTGCCCCGGCTTGTCAGGAAGCAGCGGCGGTTATCGAGGCCCCGGCGTAATCGACCGCGTGCGCTCCCCGGGAAGCGATACGAAGGACATGCATCCGGGTGCCGATCCCGTGAGCGCGGTAGACCTCGCGCATCGCGAGCCCGACCTTTCCGGCGCTCTGATCGCAAAGGGCCAATACGCACGGGCCGGCCCCGCTGATGCAGGCGCCCAGCGCCCCCGCCTCGTAGGCCGCATCGAATACATCGTCGAGGGGGCCCATCAACTCTTTTCGGTAGGGCTGGTGAAATCTGTCCCGCATCGCCTCGCGGAACAAATCGTTTTGGCCGTAAGCGAACGCCGCCATCAGCATCCCCACGCGCTGGACGTTGAAAGTCCCGTCGGCAAGCGGAATTTGATCGGGAATCTTTTTCCGCGCCTCCTTGGTGCTAACCTCGAAGGCGGGGACAACGATCACCCACCGGTATCGATCCACCACGGGAGCGCGGGTGAACACGGTCCGCCCCTCCTCGGTGATGGCCGAAATACAAAACCCCCCGACGAGGGCGGGAACCACATTGTCGGGGTGGCCCTCCATCTCCACGGCCATTTGGACAAGATCGTCCATCGACAAGGGGCTCCCCAGCATCATGTTTCCCCCCACGAGCCCGCCGACCAGGGCCGCCGAACTGCTGCCGAGCCCCCTCGCCAGCGGTATATGGTTGCGCTGCTTCATCCATAAACCGGGGAGCGCACGCCCCGCCTTTTTGTAGACCCTCTTCACGGCCTCAACGGAAATATTGGTTTCATCGCGGGGAATCTCGGCCACCCCTTCGCCTTCGACATGGATCGAAAGGCCCCAGGGAAGCTCGTCCAGCTCGACACGGTTATAGAGATTGAGCGCAACTCCAAGCGCGTCAAAGCCGGGACCGAGATTCGTTGTGCTGGAAGGAACCTGAACGCGCACCATTACCATTTTGGCGCTCCCTTGCTCTTATTCCGAGATATCCACCGACTTCATGAGGGCGCAGCCCGCGCCAAGCATCTCCCGGATCGCCCGGTCTCCGTCGCCGGATTTTACGTTCACCGCCCGGATGGCGTCCTCCAGAACCACGACCTCGAACCCCTCCGAGCGGCCGTCGAGAGCGGTGGCCCGCACACAGTAATCCGTCGCCAACCCGCAAACAAATATCCGCCGCACCCCCCGCGACCTGAGATCGGCGGCCAGTGGAGTACCGTCGAATCCCGAGTAGGCCTCGGCGTCCTTCAGGGCGCCTTTCGAGATAACCAGATCGGCCCGGTCCGCGTGCATATCGGGATGAAAGCGGGCGCCCGGAGTCTCGGCCACGCAGTGAGACGGCCAAAGACCGCCCCGGGCCTCGAATGAAATATGATCGGCGGGATGCCAGTCGCGGGTAGCAACCTTAAAAAAACGCGGACGCCCGAAAAAGCGGTTAACCAGCGGAACGATGAGGTCCCCCTCTGAAACGGCCAGCGCCCCGCCGGGGCAAAAATCGTTTTGAAGATCGACGACGACCAGCGCGTCCTCGAATCCGGCGGCCGGTCCGGCGGCGATATCGCTCACTTCACCTCCCCCGGCGCTCTCAGCCGCGATCGCCGTTTAGCTGGGCGTGATATCCCTGAAGGGCTTCCGTCAACTCGCCGAAATACTGGCGGTAGTGAAACAGGGTCATCCCGTAAGGGTCCTTGAGCGTGTCGCCCACCCTCCCGCCCGGTTTGTACTGGACCAGCTCAACCACCTTTTCGATTCCTTCGGGATAATTCATCTCGATGAAATCCGCATGCTCGGGAGACATTACGGCTATCTCGTCCGCCCAGTCCACGAGGTCGGCCGAGACCGGCTGGGCCTTATGCGAAATCAGATCCAGACCGACGGCGCCCCCGACCTGCTGGGCCTCCGAGGGAGAACTGCTCCCCGCGAAGGCGTGGGTTCCCGCCGAGCGGGCGTGCAAGTCGCGGCGTCCCGCCTTCGAGGTGAATTTTTTCAGCAGCGCCTCCGCCATCGGCGAGCGGCACAGATTTCCCGTACATACGAAAAGAATGTTCATTTTCTCACCGCGGCCCTTTCGGACTCACCCCGAGAAGCCGCAACTGAACAGGCTCGCCCTTATTCCCTCTCCTGACGGAAATATTCATTCCCGACGAATTTTTAGCAAACAACCTCTCGAACAATTCGACCGAGAGCGCCTCTTTCCCTTCCACGAGAAATATCACATCTCCTCGCTGGAGCCCCGACTTATCGGCGGGCTGTCCCTCGGCGACCTGCGCGACGAGAAGGCCGCAGGTTTTCCCGCCGCCGAAGTAGCGGGCCAGGAGCGGAGTCATCGACTGCAAAACGACTCCGAGATAATCGCGGTGGGTCAGCTTCGCCGATGTTGATTTAATCGCGCCATCGCTCAGGACCTTGGCCTTCGCGAATATGGGGGCCTTCACCCGAAGGGCAAGCGCGATGGCGTCCGAGGGCCGGCTGTCGATGGCGAAACGCCGCCCGGGAGATTTCATGACAATATGGGCATAAAAAGTGCGCCCCTTGAGCTCGGTGATGATAACGCGGATCACCTTTGCCCTCAGGCCGCCGATGATATTCAGGAGCAAATCGTGCGTCATCGGCCGGGGCGGGATCACCCCGTTCAATTGCATCATGATGGCCCGCGCCTCCGCCGGACCGATCCAGATCGGCAGCAACGTGCCCTTCTGCTTGTCTTCGAGAACAACGACGGGCTGATTGTTCTGGGAATCCACCAAGACCGTTTTCACCAAAACCCGTCGGAGCCCGGCCTCGGACAGCGGATCGGGCAGAGCGGCGGTCTCCTCAACCTCCACGGCGGCCCCGGCGGCGGATTCGGCAGCCTCCCCGCCAAGCCCGGCGAAAAACAATCCGGCCGCGAGGAAAAGGGCAACGGCGAATCTGAGCGGTAACCGGATCATGCGGATACTCCAAAGGACAGGCGCTTTGACCTTGTATCTATACGTAAACCCCGGCCGGAAATCATGGCCGAAGGAAGGACGGCCCATATTGTACCGGGCGGCTCGCCGGAAGTCCGCCGCCGCGGCATACAACCGGCGAAGGCAGACTATCACCCGAAAATCGGCCCAATCAAGATGAGCCTCAAAGGAATTTAAAACAACAGGTTGAGCGCCCCCCTGGCGCCGTCGCACCGGATAATTTTCCCTCCGAGGCCAGCCGCGAATCATGTCTCCGCCCTTGACACCCACACCAACTCCGATACACCCTTGATCAAGCTTCTATATTCCAAAAAACGTCGATTTAACGGTGCTTTTCAGGCCGCTGGAGCAGGTGGCCCTTTCTTACTGGAACTGGAGCCGATTCAGGATGTAGCGAATCAAGGTGCAACAGGCGGAGACGGACATGGTAATCGCCCAACCGGTCGAGGCAACCTCCGGTCAGGTTCTCTGTGCCAAGGGAACGACGCTGACGGCCAACCTGATTTCGAGGCTCGAACAACTCGACATCACTCATATCACCGTTCAAGGCCACCCGGTGGACGACGAAAATCCGATAGTAACCCTTGAAGAGGAAATAGCCGAACTCGATTTGCGGTTTCGAGCCGTCATGGACAACAAGCTCATGGCCGCGCTGAAAATGGTGGTCCATAAACACATCGAGAAAAAACACGCCCAGCTCGCCGAAGAACTCCAGGGCGCCGAAAACGGCGACAGCGAGGCAGAGGCCGCACAAAGTTAACCTTCCCGGCCCTCATCCGGG
>JAPYQX010000001.1:0-87444 GCA_029937135.1 Nitrospinota bacterium | reverse complement strand
CGGCGACAGCGAGGCAGAGGCCGCACAAAGTTAACCTTCCCGGCCCTCATCCGGGAGAGAACGAGGAACGCCCGTGCCAATTGACTCTTCCATCTTCAGACACAAAGTCGAGACGCTGGAAAACCTGCCCACGCTTCCGGGCGTGGTCTCCAAGCTCTCCACGATGGTGGAGAGCCCCACAATCAGCACCGCCCAGGTTCGGCGAGATGATCCAGGCCGATCAGGTCCTCTCGGCAAAAGTGATCCGGCTCATCAATTCCGCGTTTTTCGGGTTCCCCGGGAAAATATCGACCGTCACCCATGCGCTGGTCCTCCTCGGCTTCAACGCGGTGAAGGGACTGGTCCTCACGGCATCCGTATTCGACATCATGGCGAACGAAATGCTCAACCTCTGGAAACACTCCCTGGGCGTTTCCCTGGCGGCCGGAATCATCTCCAGGAGAATCAAGCTCCAGGACGCCGAGGAAATCACCGTCGCGGGCCTTCTCCACGACATCGGCAAGGTCGCGCTCAAGGTCGAGGGCCCCGAGCATTTCGACAACGTGATAGAAAAGGTCAAGGAAGATAAAATCCTCTTCATCGAAGCCGAGAACGAAGTCCTGGGATTCAACCATACCAAGGTCGGGGAATGGCTCTGCGGAAAATGGAACCTGCCCGCCAACCTCCGCGATCCGATCACGCTGCACCACGCTCCCCTCCGCGCCAAAAGCGCGCCCGAGGCCACCGCCGTCGTCCACATGGCCGACATCCTCATCCGGGCCGTCGGATTCGGAAACGGCGGCGACGCGGGGATACCCGTCCTCGACAAGGAAATCGTCAAAACCCTGGGCCTCTCGCTAACCGATATCGGGGAAATTCTCGAACAGATGGAAGGTGAGTTCCTCAAGAGCGAGGATCTCATCCCCAGCGAGTAAGGCTCATCCCGTGAATCCCGGCGTCTCTCTTTTGGCCGCCGTTTTTTTTCTGTTCACTCCCCGGAAGCCCGGAGCCCCCGGATGGCGAACGAGCCCGCTCTTGCCCTGACCGTCCTCGGAACCGGTGACGCCTTCGCCACGGGAGGCCACCCGCACAGCTGCTACCTGCTCGAACCGATGAGGAGCGCCGGGAGCGAATGCCGCGCCGCCCTGATCGATTGCGGCCCCACGGCCGTCCCCATGCTCCAGGGAATGGCCTTCGAGCTCTCCAAAATCGATCTCGTACTCCTGACCCACCACCACGGCGACCACATCGCGGGCATCGCGTTTCTTTATCTGAGCTATCAGTTTCTTTTTCGGCGGGACCGCCCGCTGACCGTCGCCGGCCCGCCGGGCACGGAGGAAAAATGCGAGGAGATATTCCGGGCGAGTTACGGGGAAACGGCCGATCTGATGAAGCGCCGCTTCGATCTGGATTACATCGAACTCAAGGAGGGGGCCGAGCGCGAAATCCTGGGGCTCAGGATTCTGCCGGGTCGAGTCACCCACATGCGCAAGGGCATCCCATTCGGATACCGCATCGGCTGGCGGGGCCGCTCCCTGGGGCTGAGCGGCGACACCGAATGGGACGAAAGCCTCATCGCCCTCGCGGCGGAAACCGATATTTTCCTAATGGAATGCTACACCGCCGATAAAAAAATTCCGTTTCACACCTCGCTAAAAGATCTCGACCGCGAGGGAGACCGCCTCCGCACCCACCGCCTTCTTTTGACGCATATGGGCGAGGATGTCCGCCAGTTGACAGCTTCCGGCGAATCACCCTTCGAGGCCGCCCGGGACGGACAACGGATAGAATTTTAAAATCTATATAATCTTCTCGAGCAGCACATCGTACATGCCCAGTTTCGCCGGGGCGCTGAAAATATCGGGCGGCGTCTCGGACGAGCGCGCATGGGCCTTGTGGAAGGCTTCGCTGCCGACCCAGCCCTCGAAGGCCTCCTTGCTCTCCCATATCGTGTGGCTGATATAGTCGCCGCCCTCACCCCGCAGGAAATGGAACTCGCGGAAACCCTCCACCTCGTCGAGGTAGGACTCCCTCGTCCGCCAGATCTCCTCGAACTCCTCTCCCCTGCCCTCGGCGATTTAAAACCTGTTCATCACGATATACATGGCAAACTCCTCGAATTTCCTGGATTAACCCCGAAACGGGGATCATGCTCGGCCACACAGAGATACTTTTCAGTCTTCCCGGAAAAAAAAATCAAGACGCGCCAAATTACAATACGCCTTTTGACATCTCATTCTCTTCTGATTCATTGTGAGCGAATCAAATCAGGCGAAATCGTTTCGGGAGAAAATCCCCGGCACTTCACTGGACATTTCACCGCGCAGCACCTCACTGGAGGAACGCCATGAGCACAGCGTCAAACAGAAAAGCCTGCGTCATCCGGCCCGACGAAATTCCCAACGATGAAATCGGCGGCGGGGCCACCCACAAAACCATCATCACCCGTGCGGAGAGGGAAACCGACATCACCATCTACCGCTCCCAGATCACGCCGGGAAAATCCCATGACTGGCATCATCACGAAGTGGATGAAGTTATTTTCTGCGTCGGCGGCGAGGGGCGCTACGAACTCGAGGAGGGCGAGCTCCGCTTCAAGGCGGGCGAGTTTATTTTCATGCCCAAAGGCACCGAGCACCGAAGCTCGTCCACGACGGACGCCCCCGTCGAACTTGTCGCCATCTTTCAGCCGGGTCTCGAGTAAACGCTCCAGGGAGTAAGCGCGCCGGGAAGCCAACCCGGCCGGAATTGATCTCAAAAGCGACAGTCAAGCATGAGAGCGGTTCCAATCGGGTCATTGATGAAATCAATTCAGCGGGAACGTTTTCGGTCGAATCCCTCCCGGGCGGGCCGCCCCGCGAGAAAACCACCCCAAAAACCCTTTTTTAACAATAACTTAGGGACACTTGACAAGTATGTTCGGGATTTGTTTGTATTTCAGATGTATTCTTTTCGATTTTATTTTGCTTTGGAGGCCTCATGAGCACCGCCGCCACACAACCCGGAAGCGCCGGAACCACCCATCTGGCCGTAATTGAATCCATCGCCGCCGGCGGGGCGGGGGTGGCTCGCCTGGACGGCAGGGTGGTATTCATTCCGCGCACCGCCCCCGGCGATTCGATCTATTTTCGCATCTCGGCCGATAAGGGCAAGTTCCTCGTCGGCGAGCTCGCCGGGATCGCCTCCGCGGGTGAGGCCCGGCGGGAGCCTCCCTGCGCACACTGGACATCGTGCGGGGGCTGCCCGCTTCAGCAGATGACCCCCGAGAGCCAAAACGAGGCAAAACGCCAGATATTTATCGACACCCTCGCCCGCATCGGAAAAATCGATCTCCCCGCCCCGCCCGAAATGCTCACACCTTCCACCCCCGAATTCGGCTACCGGATGCGGGCGCGGTTTCAAATCAAGGGCGGCGAAATCGGCTTCTACGCACCGGGGACGCGAAATCTCGTCCCCATCGAATCGTGTCTCCTGGTGGAGGAACCTGTCGCCGAGGCAGCCACCGGGATTGCCCGGCTTCTTCGGGCCGAGCCCGACTCGCGGGGCGCCGAGGCGGTCGAAATCACATCGCTCGGTGAGGGCGCTGGAGAAGGCGCGGGCCTGTTTCTGTCGCCCCCCGGCTGGCGTGACCGGGGCAAGGGCGCTCTTTCGAGGCGGACGCGCCGGGCCTGGGAGGCCTTCGGCAGCGCGAACGGCTGGCCGATCTCCGCCGCAGGGCAGCGATCCCCGGGGGAGCCTCCCGCCTGGACCTCAAGGTACGAACTAGATAATCAGACAAGCGAAAAAGCCTCCCTCACTCTTGAAAACACCCCCCTTTCTCTTGGCTCTCTCTCCTTCGACATTTCTCCCGAATCCTTCATTCAACCCAACCGGCTGATGAACCGCCTGCTCGTTGACACCGTGCTCGATATGGCGGCGCTCCCGGAGGGCGCAAGCGCGGTGGATCTTTTCTGCGGGGCGGGAAACTTCGCCCTGCCGCTGGCCAGGCGAGCCGGCCGCGTCGCTGGGGTCGAAGCCAACCCCTATGCCGTGCAAGACGCCGAAGCGAACTGTCAGAGAGCGGGGCTGGACAATATTCGGTTTATCCACAGCGAGGCCGGGCGCGTCCCCTCCGGCGAAATTCTGGACGCTCTCGGCGGCAAGGCGCCTGATCTGGTGCTCCTCGACCCGCCCCGGCGCGGGGCGCTCGAAACGATTCCCCTCGTCATGGCGCTCGGCCCGGTCCGAATCGTCTATGTCTCATGCAACCCTGCGACCTTCGCGCGGGACGCACGCGAAATCGCCCGGGGAGGCTACCGTTTGGAGTCGGCCCTCATCGCTCCCATGTTCCCCAATTCCGCCCATCTCGAATCCGTCACCTCATGGACGCGGGAGGACGCACCCGCGACGGATTAAGATTTACACACACAGGAGGCCACACCATGTTCTTGACCCGCAGGCAGCGCGAAATTTTCGAATTCATCCAGGAATTCATCAGCGACAAGGCGTACGCGCCGAGCATCGCCGAGATCGGCGCGCACTTTAAACTCACCTCCCCGGCCACCGTCCACAAGCACCTACAGAACATCGCTCAAAAGGGGCTGATCAAGCGAAGCTGGAACCGAAGCCGCGCGATAGAGATCGTCCCCGGCGCCGACACCCTCGGCAAGGATGCGGTCGCCCCCGTCGAGCTTCCCCTGCGCGGCTTGATCGCGGCTGGCGTTCCCCTCGAGGCGGTCCAGGACAACGAAACCATCCCCCTGCCATGGTCCTCGGGGGACAGCAAGCTCTACGTCCTCAAGGTCAAGGGCAACTCGATGATTGAGGACCATATCCAGGACGGCGACTATGTTATCGTCGAACAGCGCGACACCGCCGCCAACGGGGAAACTGTCGTCGCCCTGATCGACGGGGAAAACGCCACCTTGAAAAGGTTCTACCGCGAGGGCGGCCAGGTTCGCCTGCAGCCGGCCAACGCCACGATGGAGCCGATCATGGTAAAGGACGGCGAATTCCGGATTCAGGGCGTGGTCGTCGGCGTGCTCAGAAAGTATTAAGCCGCGTATTCAACCGGAGACCGCGCTTTTTCCGGGAACCACGATATCTTCCGGAGACCGCGATTTCTTCCGGGAACCGCCCTTTAAGATGGTGGCCCGCCGTGATTCCTGAGTTATCCAGCGCGTCCGGGGGGCCCGCCCCGCGCGTCATCGCGCATGTGGACATGGACGCCTTTTTCGTCGCTGTCGAGCGGCGTGACGACCCTTCGCTGTCGGGAAAGGCGGTCATCGTCGGTGGCAGCACCGGAAACCGGGGCGTCGTGGCCGCCGCCTCCTACGAAGCCCGCGCCCTTGGCGTCCACTCGGCGATGCCGATGGTCCAGGCCCGCCGCCTCTGCCCCGGGGCGGTTTATATCCCCGCCAGCCACTCGAAATACTCCGCCGCATCGAAGCAGGTGATGGCGCTGCTCCGGACCTTCTCCCCCGCGCTCGAGGCGGTATCGGTGGACGAAGCCTATCTCGACCTCACCGGAACCGAGCGCCTTCACGGCCCTCCCTACGCCGCCGCCGCCAAAATCCGAAAAATCGTCGAGGCTGAACTCGGCTTCTCCGCCTCGGTCGGAGTCGCCTCGAACCGCCTCATGGCCAAGGTCGCCTCGGAGCTTTCAAAACCCGCCGGCATCCTCCACATCCTCTCTGGCCGGGAAGCGATCATCCTCGCGCCGCTCCGGACCGGGGCCCTACCCGGCGTCGGAAAAGTGACCGCCGCGCGCCTCCGGGGGATGGGAATCCGTACCGTGGGCGATATCGCCCGCCTGCCGCTCTCGGTGCTTGAGGCGAATTTTAAAAACGGCGGCATCGATCTTTACCGGAAAGCGCGCGGGGAGCACAGCGCTGAGCTCGTCCTCGACAGCAGGCCCAAGAGCGTCGGGAAGGAAACCACCTTCGGCGAGGACCAGGGCGACCCCGACCGCCTGGAGGCCGTCATCTCCCGCCTCACAGGGGAGGCGGCGGCGCGGCTGCGCCAAAAGGGAATGGAAGCAAAGGGGGTGACCCTCAAAATCCGTTTCGAGGATTTCGAGACGAACACCCTGGCCGCCCAGCTCGACCCGCCGGCGTCGATCGACCGGCCGATCTTCGAGGCCGTGAAGGGACTTCTCGCACACGCGCTCGATCAAAAATCCAAGGGCCGCAAGGTGCGCCTCCTGGGCGTCTATCTCGGTGGGCTGGTCCCGCCGGACCGCCAGCCTCGGCTCATCGAGGAGGATTCACGCCAGAGGGAAATCCGGCTGGCCGAGACGGTGGACTCCCTGCGCGATCGTTACGGCGCGGGCGCGCTCGTCTCGGGCCGGGCGATGGAGGAAATGAACGGCCCGAAAAACCGAGAGCCGAAAAATCACGAGTCAAAAAATCAGGGAACGAAAAAAAGAGAAATGCCTTTTTAGATTTGACGGGCAGGCGGCGGAGATTGGTCTCAACCGCCTCGATTAAGCCGATTAGATAACCAGAATAACAACCAGCGTTCCGCATACAGTCATCAAGACCCCGGCGACGAGACGCCAGGTGATATTCTCCGCCTCGCGGACGAACAGGTGCGCCACGACAAGGGCGATAAGCGGCTGAAGCGCGGTGATCGCCGAGGCGTTGACGGCATAGGTGTAATGAACGGCGCTGACGAAGGAGGGTATCGCCACTGTCTGACAACAGGCGGCCGCGGCGATCCACCGCCAGTTGGCGCGCGGAACCCATCTTCCGGCCTCGGCCTTCGAGCCCGCCAGGGCGATCATCCAGCTGAAACCCACCCCGACCCATACAATCATCGCCGCCGCCGCGACGGGCGGCACGTCCGAGGAAACGACCTTCATCGCCACCCCCGAAACGCTCCAGATGCACACCGTAATCCCCGCCATTATCCATCCGCCCATGCGGGCCCTGGAGGAATCCGGCAAATTGGCGTCCTGGGAGGGATCCGCGCGCACGGCGAAGATCACCCCTGCGGCGAGAAGGACCAGGCCAATCATCATCTTCAGGGTCAAGGGCTCCCCCACCCAGGCCGCCGCGATGAACGCGGTGATGATCGGGGTGCTCGTCGCGACCGGAAGGGTGCGGCTGGGCCCGATTCTCCGAATGGCGAAATAATAAGTGAGCCGCGATCCGGCGACCATGAATAACCCGAGCGCCACGATGTAATAAATCGTCATGCTCAGGGCGGGCCGGAACGCCGAGAGCGGCATCAGGAAAAAAGCGACGGGAATCATAATCAGCGCGTTGGCGGTGGAAATGGTGGCGGTGGTCCTGAGCAGGGGGGCGTCGCGCATGGCGCTTCTGACGCAAAACGAGAGCCCGGTCCACGCGAAGAGCGCGAGCATGGCGAAAAACATTCCCAAGGCGTGGGTGGATTCCATGAAGACGGCTCGGCCTTTCCGAAAAGATGAAGAATAGAGCGGCGGGTCTAGCCTCCCTCCATCACGGTGATCATTCTCGAAACAAAACCCGCCAGTCGGAGAGCCTCTGAAAATCGGCTCCAGTCGCCTCCAATCCCGGGGTCCGTGCGTCCGCCGGGGTCCACATGCCCAAGAGCCCGGGCGATGAAAAGCCGGGCGGGTCCGGCTCCTGCCCCCCTCCTCCGGGCGGCGGCGGCCAGCCGCTCGCTCTCGCGGAAGGGCACGAATGGATCGGACCGGCCGTGAAGAAGAAACACCGGCATTCGGGTCTTCGCGATCACCGGCTCCATCGACCAATCGACGATTAAATTCCGCATTCCGGCGGACTGGGCGCCGAAAATTTCGTCGAAACGGCCCGGGTCCCCGTTTTCGATAAGCGCGAGAATATCCCTCAACGCTCCAGGAAGGCTGTCTTTATACCGTGAAATATCGGCCCGCTCGTCGGCGAGCTTGAGCCGTACGATTGATTCAATAGCCGCCGAATGAGGCTCAAATCCAAGGTTGCCCAAGTTGTACCGGAGAAACAGCCATTTGCCCACCCGGACGGGCGGGCCGCCCGGAAACGCCGGCCCCTCCCCCCGGCCCCCGGTCGTCAGATGCTTCAATACGGCTTTCAGATCGAAGTAGGCGCCCAGCCCGATGAAATAACCCGTGCGATCCTTCAGGCGTGGCCGCGCGGCGGCCTTCAACGCGGGTCCGGCGGCGAAGGAGAATGCGAACAGCCCGCAGAGCAGGCCCGGCCTCGAAAATTTTCCGGCCATCCACGAAAAATTTTCCGATATTTTGTCTACATCCCCGGGTGAAGGGCGGAAGCGGCGCATTCCGGGAAGCTCGGGGACCACGGCCGCGAAACCCAGACGCGCCAAATTCCGGGCAAACGCCGCCAGCCGTGGATCGCGCCTTCCCATGTCGGTCATGCCGTGAGCCAGGAGAACGCAGCCGCGCACTTCTTTTGAATCACCGGCCGGCAGGTAGAAATCGGCCGGGGCGCCTCCCCCGGCCCTCTCCAACCGGCGCGGCGGCGACGTCCACCTCCCGAGCCAGCTGCTCTTCTCCCCCGCGAAAACCGCCTGCAAAAGCATGGCGGAGTCTCCGAGGCGCCGGGTGGGGGGATAAAACCGCGCCGCGATGAGAAGGACAGCCACCGCGAGAAGGACCCCGATCAGACGGCGCGGCCGATTTCTGTTCCCGGAGGGCATTTAGCCGGCCTGTTGATGTTCCATGTAGGCCTTGAGGTAGACGCCGGTGTGGGATTTTTTCGATTGCGCCACTTCCCCGGGCGTTCCCTCGGCGACGATGCGGCCGCCGCCCTCCCCTCCCTCGGGTCCCAGGTCGATGACCCAGTCCGCCGCGAGAATCATATCCAGATGGTGCTCGACTACGACCACGGTGTTCCCGAGGGCCACGAGACGCAGAAGAACCTCAAGCAGGCGCTCGACATCCTGAAAGTGAAGGCCCGTCGTCGGCTCGTCCATGAGATAGAGAACGTCGCGCGGCGGCTTTGATACCAACTGGCCCGCGATCTTGAGCCGCTGGGCTTCTCCCCCCGAGAGGGTATTGACCGGCTGGCCGAGGCGCATATAGGACAAACCCACCTCGCGGAGGGTGAGGAGCTTGTTCACGATTGAGGGAATATGGTCGAAAAAAACAATCCCTTCGTCCACGGTCAGGCCCAGCACCTCGTGTATGTTCATCCCCTTGTAGCGAACCTCGAGGGTCCGGGGCTTGAAGCGCTTTCCCTCACACTCGGGGCAGCGAATGAAAATATCGGCCATGAAATGCATTTCGATTTTCTGGTGTCCGCTTCCGCTGCAGGCCTCGCAGCGCCCGCCGGGCGAGTTGAAGGAAAAATAACCAGGGCCGTAACCGTAGGCACGGGCAGTTTGGGTTTCGGCGAACTGGCGGCGGACAGGATCGAAAGCCTTGATGTAGGTGAGCGGGTTGCTCCGGGGGCTTTTCCCGATCGGGCTTTGATCGAGAAGAACGACCGACGAAATATTTTCAATACCGTGGATTTGCCGGAAGCGGCAAATCGGGTCTTTCCCATCGTGGAGGAGACGGGCAAGCGCGGGATAGAGGGTGTCGTGAATCAGGGTGCTCTTCCCGGAGCCCGAGACACCCGTCACGGCGACAAGCTTGCCGAGCGGAATATGGAGGTCCACTTTTTTCAGGTTGTTCCCGCTGGCGCCGATAAGGGAAATCCGCTGGCCGTTTTGATCCACCCGATCCCGCGGGCGGCGGGGCAGTATCCGCCGGGCATTCGCCAGATATTTCGCCGTCACCGATTCCTCGCAGCCGGCGAGGTCCTCGTAGGGTCCCGCGAAGACGACCTCGCCGCCGCGCTCGCCGGCGCCGGGTCCGAGATCGACCACGAAATCCGCCTCGGTGATCATGTCCCGATCATGTTCGACGAGCAAAAGAGTATTTCCGCGATCAACCAGCCCCTTGAGGATTTCGATGAGCTTGCTGTTGTCCCTCGGGTGAAGACCAATGGTGGGCTCGTCGAGAATATAGAGGGTCCCCGTCAGGTGGGCGCCGAGTTGATTGGCCAGATTGATCCTTTGATGCTCCCCGCCGCTGAGGGTGCGCGTTTCGCGGTCCAGGGTGAGATAGTCCAGCCCGACATGAAGAAGAAAATCCAGCCGCTCCTCGACCTGGGTCAAAATGTCCTTCCCCCGGGCCTCCTGCTCCGGGCTCAGTTCCACATCGCGGATAAACTTCCGCAGCTTATCGACCGGCATCGAGCAAATCTCGGCGATGTTTTTATTCGCCACCTGGACCCACAGGGCTTCCGGCCGCAGGCGGGTCCCGCCGCACACGGCGCAGGTCCGAAGACTCTGGTAACGGCGGATAAACACACGCACCCACACCTTGTATTTTTTCCGGCGAAGACGTTCGAAAAAAGGATAAACACCGAGCAGGGTCTTTGAGCCTTCGAGCACCATCTTTTTTTGTTTCTTGGGAAGATCGCACCAGGGCCGATGGATTTCGAGGCCCTCCTCCTCGGCGGCGGCGATAAGCTGCTGGCCGAAATGACGCCGGTAGCGCGGGCGCGTCCAGGGTTCGATCGCCCCCTGGGCGAGGGTGCGTTTCGGATCCCGGATGATGAGGGACTCGTCAAAATTGAGGGTGTTGCCGAACCCCCCGCACTCGATGCAGGCGCCGTGAGGATTGTTGAAACTAAAACTCGGGGGGATGGGCGTCTCAAAGGTCCTTCCGCAGCACTCAAGGCGCTGACTGAAAAAAAGCAACGGGCCGTCCACCACCTGGATATAGGCATGGCCCTCGCCCTCGCGGAACGCGGTCTCGAGCGACTCGCCAAGCCGGGCAAGCGACTTCTCGCCAAACGAGAGCCTGTCCACAACGATATATATCGGGATGGACAAGGCGTCGTTTCCGTTTTTCGCTGTTTCCTCCAATTCTGCCTTGTTCACCGTTTTCTTTTTACGAGACTTCGGCGCGGCTTTTTTTTTGGCGCGCGGCTTTTTTTTGGGCACAGGAGCCGACGCCGATACTGGACTTGAAGCCCGGCTTGAAACAGGCCCGGCCAACTCCCTTACCCGGGCGGCGAGATCGGGGCCGATTTTCGCCACTTCCCCGGCCACCATGGCGCGGATAAAACCCTGAGCGACCAACGCCGAGAATCGATCCTCCAGATCCTCCCGAAACACGCCGGGAAGCCGGTAGAGCACGAAACCCCTTTCGCTCGTGTGCTCTTCGAGGACGCTTGCGGCAGCGCTGTCCACCGTGGAGGGGTGGACCGGTTTTCCGCAATCGGGGCAATGGATATCCCCCGCCTTCGCGAACAGGAGCCGGATATAGTCGTATATCTCCGACGCCGTCCCCACGGTTGAGCGTGAATGTTTGACGGGGTTGTACTGCTCGATGGCGATGGCGGGGCTGATTCCCTCAATCGAATCGACATCGGGCTTGTCCACTCGCTCCAGGAATTGCCGGGCGTAGGTCGAAAGAGACTCGACGTAGCGGCGGTGGCCCTCTGCATAAATGGTGTCGAAGGCGAGGGAGGATTTTCCCGACCCGCTCGGGCCGGTCACCACGATAAACTGCTCGCGAGGGAGGCGCAGGGTAATGTTCTTGAGGTTATGCTCCCTGGCGCCCTCGATTACGATATCTTCCATTCTTGAATATCCTGTATTGCCAGGTGAAGTTATAAAAGGCAGGCGGGACAACCTTACGAGTATGGTGGGCGAGGTTCTCCAGTGTCAACGCCGCAGGCGATTTCAACGGCGGAGGTATGGTATATTCCGGGGGCCCGGAGCAAAGGAATCTTTCCGATGAAAAATCGATCCTGGACCTTCCTCACCCTGTTAATCACCGCAGCCCTCCTGGCGGCGGGGTGCGCCTCCCGGTACGAGCGGGTCCAGTCGGCCCGACCCGACGGCGGTGTCGTCAGAATCATCAACAAGCCGAAAAGCACCGTCTTTGCCGCGGCGGTCCTGGCGATGCACGAACGCGGCGAGGAGCTGTGGGAGGCGCAATCGGCCACGGGGAAAATCGTCTCCCTCACCACCTTCGGAAAACGGGCGATTTTTATTTTGGCTGTTTCGGAGAGAAGAACCCGAGTCGAACTTTCCTCGAATTTTTCCAGAGCTCTGATTCCGGGAACATCAAACTCCGGGAAAGAATTCTTCACGCTTTTGAGAGAGCAAATTTTCATCTACGAAAAAAAGGCGGTATTTAAAAATGCCCAGAAAAGAAAATGGGAAGTGGACAACGACTTGAGGACTGTATACAAACCCGAGTCGGAGGCCGAGAAAAAAAGCCCGAACCGGCAGAACTCGAACCGGCGCCAACGCCAAGCCGGTTCAACAGGTTGAGAAGAAGATAAAACAAGCCTTTTTAAAATTCCCGGAGAGATCAGATTCCCTTAAGCCGCCCGCCATCCACCAGGAAATATCCCCCGGTGATATAGCTGGCCTCCGGCGATGCCAGAAAACCCACCATGGCGCCGAACTCATCGGGCTCCCCTAACCTGCCCAGGGGAACCTGTTTCGTCACTCTCTCGAGGGCCTCGTCAAAGGAGATATTTCTTTTCTCCGCATCGGCCGTCCGGTTTTGCCTCACGCGATCGGTGAGAACCGCTCCCGGAGCCACGACATTGACCAGGATGCCTTCGCTGGCCAGTTCCCTGGAAAGAGATTTCGAGAGTCCGGCCACCGCCGGACGCATGACATTCGATAAAATGAGATTGTCGATGGGCTCCTTCACGGATGAGGAGAGTATAAAAAGAATCCGTCCGTAGCCCCGGCCTTTCATGTGAGGCAATACTGCGCCGACAAGGCGGATTGCGCTCATCACGCTCAACTCAAAAGCGCTTTGCCAGTCGGCCTGGGAAAAATCCTTGAACTCGCCCGGCGGCGGTCCGCCCGCATTCGAGACCAGCACATCGACACCACCAAACCGGGCGGCGGCGCCTTCCACGAAATCCTTGACGCCCTTCGCCTGACTTACATCGGCCGCGCAATGCCAGGTCTCGACCCCCGCCTCCTCGGCGATTTCCTCCGCGGCGGCGGCGGCCTCCTCTTCGTTGCGGGAACACAGTGCTATCCTCGCCCCGCGGTGCGCCATCGCCAACGCCGAAGCGCGGCCAAGACCCTTGCTGGCGGCCGAGACCAGGGCCACCTTACCTTCCATATTTTTCATTTAAATTCTCCGGCCATATTTCTCATTAAAACTCTCCGCCGCTAGGAATCGTCCCCTTCGGCGGTCTGAACAAAATAACGCATCACATCGGTTTCGGTAATGAGGCCCATGAGTTCCTTCTCCTCACCAACCACGGGGAGACAGCCGATTTTCATTTCGAGCATTCGCTTGGCGGCATGAACAATTGGCTCGTTGGGCTCGGCGAATTTCACATCTCGCGTCATCACTTTTTCAACGTCGGTCGCCTCGAGCAATTCTTTTCGATCCGCCTCGGAGAAATCGATCGCCGACGATAGCTTTGCCCGCAGAAGATCGCGCTGACTAAGCAGACCGATGACAAAGCCGCCTTTCGTGACGGGCATATGCCGGATATCGCCATTCGACATGATCTCATCGACGAGATCCATTATTTCATCAAGACTGATGGTCACAACATTGACGGTCATGATTTCGCTGACCCAGTGTTCCATGAAATTTCCTCCCGGCGGCGGCCCGGCCTTCCCTAACGGGGAATGGCGAGAATCAACGCCGGCACCAATCTCCCGGCCAAATTAACCGGCCTGCCGTTTCCACTCACGAAAAGCTGAGAACTCGACCCTCCGTCGAGATTCATCGCTTCAACGGTTTCAAGACCGCCTCCGGACTCGGACCGCGCCAAAAAATCCTGGAGCTCGCACCAGGAAATCCCCCGTCCGATTTCCTCGCTCACCATGAATATGAGCCGCCCCTTTTTTCCGAGGGCAAGGACGGTCCGCCGGTCCGCGCGGCGATACTCCCGGTAGGCGTCCAGGCCCGGATCGGGCCGCCCGTTCCGAACGAGATAGGGCCCCGCCTGAAAAGCCTCGCGCACCCCTCTCGAATCAAATTCCTCGCGGGTGGAGATTCTCGCCTTTCCGGACTTGCCAAGGACATAAAAAATAGCGCCAAGGTGAAGCGCGCGGCGGCGTCCCCGGAAAAGAAGGCGGCTATTGAACAGCGTACCGCCCGAGCGAAAATACCCCATGGGCCTGCCGTTCTCGTCGAAATATCCGGCGTTGATCGCGACTGCCGCCTTGGCGGCCCGTGCGATATCGGCGGTGGCTTTCAGGCCGCTTTTTCCGAACTGCCACTTGAGCCGGATTTTAAAACGATCCGAATCGATACGAACAGCGGTCATGCCGGCGGAGGCGCCGTCCCAGAATCGTATGCGCATCTTCCCGACATCGAGGCCCTGCGAAATCATCCGCCAGTGGACAGCGTTTCCAGCGAGCCGGGATTCGCAACCCACTCCCGCGGAGGAGGCTCCGGAAAGACCGGTGAATGATAAAACCCCGGCGGCCAACAATCCGGCGAACAACAACCTGGCAAAGGCTACTCTCCGCACAAAACCTCCTTGCGTCCGGCGCCGGTCCGCCTAAAATCCGGTGGCGCAGCCGTCCCTCCGGTAGTCCGAGCCGGCCATGTATACCCCATCCGGGAGACGGACGATCCCTTGCGCGCCGCCGAAGCCCTCGTAACCGCCGCTCCGGGCGACATCATGACCCCGCCGCGTCAGGTCATCGATAACCTCGTCGGGCACGCCGTGTTCGACAGCGACCTCCAGCCCGCCCAGAACGCGGAATCTCGGCGCATCGATGGCCTCCTGTACGTTCATGCCGAAATCAACCATGTTTGAAAGCATCTGAACATGGCCCTGAGGCTGCATATCACCGCCCATGACGCCGAAGCTCATCCAGGGTTCGCCGTCCCGCATCACAAAACCGGGAATAATCGTATGGAACGGGCGCTTTCCGGGTGCAATACAGTTGAGGTGCCCCTCCTCGAGAGAGAATCCGAAACCCCGGCTTTGCAGCATGACGCCCGTGTCGCCGGCCGTGACGCCCGATCCGAAATGGTGAAACAGGCTATTGATAAAGGAGCACATATTCCCGTCGCGGTCGGCGACGGTGAGGTAAATCGTATCGCTCGAACCATGAGGCGCGCCGGGGCCGGGGTCCGCCGCCAGACCCTCGGAGATCAGCCGCCGCCGCTCCTCGCCGTAGGTTTTCGACAAAAGGCCCTCCAGCGGCACCTCGGCATGGTCCATGTCGGCGATGTATTCGCTCCTGTCCGCGAAGGCGAGTTTCATCGCTTCGATGAGATAGTGAAGATGATCCGTCGAGCCATAGCTGAGTTCCGAGAGTGAATAGCCTTCGAGGATGTTCAGACAAAGGAGCGCCGCGAGGCCCTGGCCGTTGGGGGGCAGTTGGCAAAGCTCGTAGCCCCGGTAGTCCGTGCTGATCGGCTCGACCCAGGTGCACCGGGCGCTCGCGAAGTCCTCCATCTCGATGAGACCACCCAATTCACCCGAGGCCCGGACAATCGCCTCCGCCACCGGGCCGTGATAGAAGGCCTCCCGCCCGCCGTCCCCCAGCAACCTGAAAGTGGCCGCCAGATTCGGATTTCGGAAAATCTCGCCCACACGCGGCGCGCGGCCACCCAGCAGGTAGGTCCGCTTCGATGCCTCGAAGGAGGAGAGCTTTTTTTTCTGAAGCCGCCATGCGTTCGCGATGATGGGTGTCAACGGGAAACCGCTCTCGGCATAGTGAATCGCCGGAGCGAGCAGATCGGCGAGCGATTTTTTTCCGCTTCCGAAACGCTCAAGGGCCGAGCACCAGCCATCGAACGCGCCGGGAACCGTGACCGCGAATATTCCCTCGCCGGGAGCGGCGGTGAAGCCCTCGCTCCGGTAGCGCTCGAGCGTAGCGCCTTGCGGGGCGCGGCCGCTGCCGTTGAGACCGACAAGCCTTTTTTCGCTGTTATCCCAGTAAATCATGAACATATCGCCGCCGATTCCGGTGGATTGCGGCTCGACGACATTGAGCGCCGCCGCCGCCGCGATGGCGGCGTCCACCGCGTTTCCCCCCTCGCGGAGGACTTGCAAACCCGCCGTGGCGGCCAGCGGCTGGCTCGTCGCCACGATTCCCTCCCGCGCCAGAACCGGCGACCGCCCCCCGGAGAGGGTGGTTTTTGTTGTCGGCTCCGGCCTGTCTTTCGTATCCGGCATCGCGACCTGACTCATTAAATCCCCAGTTCCATGATTCTTCCGTTTTATGATTCTAAAAAGAAATCGGCTTCCCGCTCTCTCCGGCGAAAACAGATTCGAAACATTGCTTCCCGTCCACCGGAGCGGCAAACGCGGCGGGCCCCACGATGCAACGCTCTAAACGCACCCCGTCGCCGACCCTGCCGCCGGGAAAGATGACTGAATTCGCGGCGCAAGCCCCTTCGCCCAGAGTAGCACCGCTCCCCAAAACCACGAAAGGCCCGGCCGTCGCGTCGCGTTTCAGGCGCACCCTCTCGCCGATGAGAACAGGCGGGCGCAGCAACCCCTCACCCCACAGAAGGGGCGGGCCCTCCACAAGCGTATCCTCCCCGGCCGGCCAATCGAGCGCCGGGACATGCCGCCCGGCGATGAGGTCCTCGGCGGCATCCAGATACCTCGCCGGGGTTCCCACATCGGCCCAGTAGGCTTTCGTCAAAAAACCGCCAATCGGGGCGCCCCCCTCAATCAGAGGCGGGTAAATTTCCTCGGAGATGCCGCAGGGCCGGCCCGCCAGAATATGATCAAGAAGCCCGGGCGACATTACGCTCTGCCCGGTGAACATCGCCTCCTCCAAGCCGCCGCCGGGAACACCCTCACCGGGAGCGCTCGCGTGAAGAAACCTCCGGAGCCGTCCCGCCCCGTCCACCGCCAGGAGGCCGTATTTTTCAGCGTCCGCCGATGTCCGGAGTATCAGCGTCGCCAAAAAACCGCCATTTTCGTGGTGGGCCAACGCGGCTCCGAGGTCCGCGCCGCTCAAAATATCGGCGTTTAATACGAAAAACGGCCCGCCGCCCTCCCGAAGAAAATCCTCGGCTTTTTTCAGGCCGCCGGCCGTTCCCAATATTTCGGGTTCATGGGAGTAGTGAATATTAACGCCGCAAGCAGACTCCCCGAGCGCGGTCCTGACCTCATCCGCGCGGTGGTGAAGATTAACAACCACCTCGCTCACACCCGCGCGGCGGAGCCTGTCCAGGGCAAAACGGACCATCGGCACGCCGCCCAGGGGCAGGAGCGCCTTGGGAACGATCTCTCCGAGCGGACCCAGGCGGACGCCAAGACCCGCCGCCAGGACAAATGCGCGCATCACCAATCCACCGAAGCCCCGACACTCGAAAAAAGGAAAATAAAAGCCGCCTCCCGCTCTAAAGGGCGAGAATCGCCTCGTTCCGTGAACAGATATTGATCGATTGTGATTATCGGACAGGCGGGCCCGGGCCCGTGGAGCCTGGACCGGAAAAGTTTAATCGGAGGTTTCGCCGTTGTTCCGGCGCCGGAAAAAGGATTCGATTTCGTCCGCGATCTCATCCCCCGAGGTCAGCTTTTCGAGTGGATTTTCTTCCGGGAAGTCATCCTCGTCCGAAGCCTCATCCACGTCGCCGCCGTCCCGTGCCGTGAAAGACTGGGAGAGGAACCGCTCGATGCTCGGTTGCTGTTCGATGGCCTCCCTGACCTGCTCGTCGAACTGATCGGCGGATCGTTCGAGCTCGTCCAGGTCGATTTCAATTTCGCTGACGGCCTCGAGGCGCTTGAGGAGCGCATAGGCTCCCTTGGGATTCGGAAGCGATGAAATTTTCTGGGGAATGTTGACCCAAAGGCTCACGGCCTGCATGTGGGCATCCTGAAGCTCGGTGTGAATAACGCCGATGATCCCCGTGGGCCCTTCGTATTTCGTCACCTGGACACCCGTGAGGGCGGCCAGCCGCGGCTCCGTCGCGAGGCATACAAGCTCCAGAGGCTCGTCATGGGGGTTTCCCGCCAGTAGCCCGCCCATCGTCACCGTGAGCCCGGAGCCGCACCTGCGGATGAGCTCCATGACGCCCCGGCTGAATGACTTCCACCTCAATTGAGGTTCAACGCCAATGCACACCACAAGGTCACGCGCCAAATCAGGATGCTTGCAATAAAAAAACGAATTTTCGGGCCAGGTGATCATGCGGTTTCCGTCGATGTCGAGGCGGACGTGCGGCCGTTGATCCGAGAACTGGAAAAATTCGTCCGACTTGAACCCCGCGAACCGCTTGCCGTCGAAGCGGTTAACCAGGTACCTCGCCGCGATGGTCGCCGACTGGGCCGCGTCATTCCAACCCTCGAAAGCCAGGACAAAAAGCGGATTGTTCAATTCCGGGATTTCATCTACATGAATGTATTCCATGAAAAAACCACTCCAGTTAAGGCGACCAAAAAACAAACTCCGACCCGGCTCATTTTACCCTCCGCGCCCGGGCGACTACAAGGCGGGCAAATTGGCAATATCGGGAAAGCGGGGGTACGCCAGCCCGAAGCGGGCCGGACCCGGTGAATCAGTGAAATCCCGCTGCAGCGTCACGGCGGTTTCAAGAAACTTCCAGGGCCGTTTCAAGGCCCTGAGGGATGATCGCCGAGCGCGTCGTAAATGTTTCCTACGCCCCCTTTTTGCAGTTCATAGGCGCGGGGCCCCAGAACGCGTGGGTGATCGAGACCCGGCTGATCAATGTAGTTCACCCGCTCCTGGACCTCCTCCCGGCCGAGGCCCTGGTTTTTAAGCTCTTTAATTTCGTTGATGATGTCGAACATTATCTGCCGCTGCCGGGGGATTTCGTCTTTCCTGCAAGGCTCCCCGTGCCCCGGCACGTACCAGTCCACATCGAGCGATTCGAGAAGAGCAAGCGACTCGAACCACTCCCAAACGGCGGCGGAGTGAAAAAAGGGATAATTCCCCGGGGTGATGTTGTCGGCCGTGAAAGCGACCCGCGCCTCCACGGCATGTACGACAGTTTGCCCCCGTGTGTGGCCGGGCGAATGGATGAGGTGAAAAGTCTCGCCCCCGAGTCGAAGCGTCATCCGGCTTTTGAACGTAATGTCGGGCCACCGGATTTCGTATCCCTCCAAAAGGGCGTCGCAACCCGGATCGTATTTCAGCATCCGCCCCCGCGTCACCTCCAGCGAAGTGAGGGAGGTGAGAAAATCCGCGTAGGTCGCCTCACTCGAAATAATTTTCTCCGCTTTCAGATACCAGTTCGATGTGATGTGGTCCTGATGGTGCTCGGTATTGACCTGGTAGCGAAGGGGCCCCTTCGAGGCGATGAAATCGCGCCATTCAATCGCGTCGCCGGGCTTCATCGGCCCGTCGATGGCAACGACGCCTTCGGAAGTAACGACTAGCCCCACCGTGGGGTATCTGTTCATGTAAAAAACGCGGTCGGTCAACTGTTTCATTGAGAGCCTCTCCGCAGGGCGGGAAAAAGGCGAGGCTCGGGTGCCCCCCCCCCAGCCCGGTATCGATTACTTCGTGATGCCTTCCAGGCTAAGGGGAGCGCCGTTCAGCTCGACCTCGCTCTTGAGCGGAACGGCGGACTGGATCATACGCTCTGCGTAGCATCCCTGCTTTGCGTTCCGGATGAGCAGGGCAATTTTATCGGCCGGGGCGTCGCTTTCCACCCGGAAAAAAGTGCGCGTCTCCGTACAACCGGAATCCACTGTCCCCTTGAGCACCGAGCCTTTCAGGAAATAATCCATCTCCACCCGGCAGCTTGCCGACTTAATCTCGACTTTCATCATGTGCGCGTACCGCGCCAATTGAGTGAGTAGTCAGAACCCAACGCCCATGCAGATATAGGTGAGCGGTTGAGGGTAGCGGTCCTGCCCGCCGATACGCGGCGGCTCGTCGCAAAATACCTCGAATTTCTCCTTTCGCCCCACCTTGATTTGGCCGTCGCCCGTCCATTCCGTCTCCGCCCACTGGCGGGAAACGGTCCCGCCGGGCGGAAGCTCGGGCTTTTCGATAAGACGCTCGCCGGGCGTGGAGCTGAGGTCGGTCGTCAGAATCGGCTTTTCCAAAACGAATCCTCCATGAAATACCCCCAAAATCGGCTATTCGAGCAGGTTCCTCCGGCGCCGGGGGCCCGTGCGCCAAACACCTGATTTTCCGAATTCCAGGAATATGATGAGTATATTTCCAAATACAGGGCGAAATGGCCAGCCGGGGCATGAAAACAGGCTATCGCGGGGGAATTCACCCCCCGAGAAAAACGTGGCCAGATCATGATTTTTCCCTTGTACCATCCCCCCTTTTCAGCCATTATCCGTCCGCCCCGGCCCTCAGCGGGCCCCGGCCCCTCCGCAGGAGAGCGCCGTCTTTTATGAAAGCGGAAAATTGAAGGAAACCCAGGAGCGGCCCATGGCCATTACCACCCGAAACGACATCCGAAACTTCGCCATCATCGCCCATGTCGATCACGGCAAGACCACCCTCGTCGATTCCATGCTCTGGCAGAGCGGTATTTTCCGCGAGGGCCAAGCGGTAGCCGAGCGCGTTCTCGACTCGATGGATTTAGAGCGCGAAAAAGGCATCACGATCATGGCGAAAAACTGCGCGATCAAATACGGCGATACGACCTTCAACATCGTCGATACGCCGGGGCACGCCGATTTCGGCGGCGAGGTCGAACGGGTGCTCTCAATGGTGGACGGAGCCCTGCTCCTCGTGGACGCCTCCGAGGGCCCGCTTCCGCAGACGCGGTTCGTTGTCGGAAAGGCCCTCGAGCATGAGCTTCCCTTCGTCGTTGTTATCAACAAGGTGGATCGCTCGGACGCGCGGATTGAGGAAGTGTTGAACGAAATTTACGATCTTTTTATCGACCTCGACGCGACTGAAAATCAGCTCGATTTCCCCGTCCTCTACGCCATCGCCAAGGACGGGCGGGCGGGCACCTCCCCGGACGTGCTGGCGGAAAACGTCGATCCCCTTTTCGCAGCCCTGCTCGATACCATTCCCCCGCCGAAATTCGATGAGGACACGCCGCTTCAGCTCCTCGTCGTACAGCTCGAATACGATAACTACGTCGGCCGCCTCGCCATCGGGCGCGTGTGGAACGGCTCGATCCGGGCCCGTGAGAAATGCACACTGATCGGCGTTGATGGCAAGAGCCAAACCGCCGAGGTGACTGTCCTTTACGGTTACGAAGGTCTCCAGCGAAAGGAAATCAAGGAGGCGCGGGCGGGGGATATCGTCGCCGTCGCGGGCTTTGATCCAATCAACATCGGGGACACCATCGCCGACCCGGAGGACCCGCGCCCGCTTCCCCCCATCGTTCTCGATGAGCCGACAATCACGATGGTTTTCCGGGTAAACGATTCCCCCTTCTCGGGCCGGAGCGGCAAGCTCCTCACCTCGCGCCAGATCGGGGAGCGCCTCTTCAGGGAAGCGCTGAACAACCCGGCCATCGTGGCCGAGGAAACCGGCTCCTCCGACGCTTTCCGCCTATCGGGGCGCGGCTCGCTTCAGCTCGCCATCCTGATCGAGCAGCTTCGCCGCGAGGGGTTCGAGCTCATCGTCGGCCGGCCGGAGGTCATCACGCGCACTGATGGGGGAAAGACGCTCGAGCCCGTCGAGAACGCCGTCATCGACATTCCCGAGGAATATATTGGCATCGTCACCCAAAAACTCGGCGAGCGCCGGGGAAAGATGACCCTGATGGCCAACCCGGGCCGGGGCCGCGCCCGCCTCGAGTTCAAAATTCCGAGCCGGGGACTATTTGGCTACCGTAATGAATTTCTCACCGATACGCGGGGCAGCGGCATTTTCACCACCCTATTCGGAGGGTGGGAGCCCTGGGCGGGAGATATCCCCGGCCGGATCACGGGCGCCCTCGTCGCCGACCGGGGGGGGAAAGTCACCGCCTACGCCATTGAACATTTACAGGACCGGGGGGTTCTCTTCGTCTCGCCGACCGATGAGGTCTACGAGGGGATGATCATCGGCGAGAACAGCCGGGTGCAGAACATGGACATCAACATCACGAAAGAGAAAAAACTCACCAACATGCGCGCCTCGGGCGCCGACATCAGCGCCCAGATCGTCCCGCCGCGTCAGTTCAGCCTTGAGCAGGCCATCGAGTTTCTTAAAGAGGGGGAATGCCTCGAGGTTACGCCCGACGCCTTTCGCTTCCGCAAGACCGAGCTCAGGGCGAGGAAACACGCGTAGGAAAGCCTCCAGCTACCCCCGCGCCGCTCTCTCGCGCCACTACTCCCGCGTCTCAAGCTCAAAAACCTCGGCCAAAAGCTCGTAGGTTTTCAGCCTGAAACCGAAGTCATGGCACTGGTTCACGACGACAAACTCATCGACCCCCGTCTCCTCGCCCAGCGCGAGCATCCGCGCCTTCACCTCCTCGGGCGTGCCGGCGATGGTCCGGCTCAGGGTGTCGCTCACGAAAGCGCGCTCCATCTCGGTATAGGGATAGGAGAGCGCCTCCTCGGGAGAGGGAACGCCCCCCGACTCCCCCATGCGAGTCCTGAGGAAGAACAATCCCCTGCTTGCCGCGTGGCGCAGGGCTTCGTCTCTGTCCTCCGAGCAAAAAACAAACACGCCCAGGCTGGCCTCCGGCGCGGTGAGCCGAGGCGTGGGCTTGAAATTATCGCGGTAGATGCCCATCACCTGCGCCGCGCCGTGATTGTTGATGAAGTGGGCAAAGGAAAACGGACAGCCGAAATGCGCGGCGAGGATGGCGCTCTGATCGCTCGAGCCGAGCAGCCAGGTCACCGGCTGGGTCGGGCCGTCCGGCATCGCCCGGAGGCTCTCGAAGGGGTGACCTGGTTCGAGGCCGTCGCCGAGATAGCCGAGCAGGTCGGAGACTTTTCTCAGAAAATCCTCGACGGACAGCGGGTTTCCGCCGTTCGCCAGCGCGCGCGAGGCGATGCGGTCCGACCCCGGCGCCCGGCCGATTCCCAAGTCGATTCGCCCCGGATAGAGCGTCTCCAGGACCCTGAAATTCTCCGCCACCTTGAACGGGCTGTAGTGGCTGAGCATGACCCCGCCCGCGCCCACACGCATTTTTTTCGTTCGCGCGGCTATCTGGCCAATCATGACCTCGGGCGAGGGTCCCGCCAGGCCGGGATGGTTGTGATGCTCGGCCACCCAGTAGCGGTGATAGCCCAGGCGCTCAGCAGCCTCGGCGAGCAGCACCGTCTCGCGGATGGCGTCCGCAGCCGTGCCTCCACTTCGTATCGGAGACTGGTCCAGTATTCCAAGGCGAGTCATTAAAATCCCAAAATGAAAGGTTGGTTTAATTCCGAGTCAGCCCGGCCGTCGAATTAATCCGGGCCGGCGGCGCTATCTCGATAAATTCCTTTAGGCTCTTGACGCCCTGCGTCTCGCGTATGAGGCGGAGCACGCGCCGGCGCTCCTCGGTGCTTTCGGAGCGCCCAATGACATAGACCCGGTTCAGCACCGAGCGCAGATGATAATTAATCGACTTCACTTTCTCGTCCGAAAAAAGCCTCGTTTTGACATTCAGCTCAAGAAACAAATCGCTGAGTTTCTGGAGAGGCGAGAGGGTATTCTCCAGATCCCCCTTTTCCTTGCGCGGCACAACCTGTATCTCGTTATATACGGCTCTTGTCTGGACATCCTCGCCAGCCAGCCGGGAAAGGGTTGAAATCATCCGGGGATCGTCCACCACCCCCGTCAGCATGACCCGCCCCTTCCAGACATCGATGAATACGTCATAAATCAGGTCCGTGTTGATCCTGTTGATTTTCTCGGTGAAAACAACATCTATGCGGGCGTCGTCCAGTTGCTCAGCCCCGGTTCTGTCCTGAAGCCCGCGGGTGAAGGTTTCCTTGATGACAAAAGTGCATCCCCCGAGGAGGAAAACCAAAATCCCCGTCAGCGTCAGCAGGCCGACACGCCGAATCAACTCACCAAAGTGCATTTCACGTTCCCGGGGGGGCGGAGCGAATCGATGGGGTGATTTTCCACCTTTCAAGGCCCTGATTCAAGGGTGAAACCCAAGGCCGGGAATCAAGAAAAGGCCCCCCCCGGGAACTTGTGTCCGGCGGATTAGCATCCAGCGGATTTGCATCCGGCGGAGAGGACAGGCTAGCATCCTTCCAAACTCCCGTTTAAACCCTCAATTCACGGAGAATGTCTCGTGTCCGTTTCCGACGAAGAAATCTCACGCCGCTACCAAGAAATATTCGGGAAACCACTTAACGCCGGCCGGCGATCCGGCCTCGCCGCGCTTCTGGGGTCCCTCGACCGGGCCAACGATCAAACCGTGGCCGGTCTGACCCCCGATTCGGAGCCGATGGGCCATCGCACCATCCTGAGGAGCCCTAGCCATGGCGAATGACATCACGCGCCTGCCGGCCGCCGCTCTCGCCCGGAAAATCCGGGCAAAGGAAATCTCCGCGCTCGAGGCGGCGGAAGCGTTTCTCGATCGCGCCGAAAAAATCGGGCCGGGCCTTAATACCTGGATCACCCTGGACCGGGAAGGCGCGCTGAGCGAAGCCCGCAAGGTTGATCGCGGCATCGCGGAGGGTTCCGCGCGCGGGCCGCTGACGGGCGTTCCGGTCGGCCTGAAGGACCTCATCGATGTGGCCGGGCTCCGCACCACCGCCGGAAGCCTGATCTACCGCGACAACGTGGCCGCCGGGGACGCCCCGCTCACCCGGAAAATCAGGGAGGCCGGAGCGGTTATCCTAGGGAAACTCAATCTCCAGGAATTCGCCTTCGGCCCCTCCGGCCACAACCCCCACTACGGCGATCAGAAAAACCCATGGGACCCGGAGCGGGTCACAGGCGGCTCCAGCGGAGGCTCGGCCAACGCGGTTTTAACCGGGCAGGCCTCCATCACAATCGGCTCGGATACGGGCGGCTCGATCCGGATTCCCGCATCCCTCTGCGGAGCATTCGGACATAAACCCACCTTCGGGCTGGTGACGAAAGCGGGCTGTATTCCGCTTTCATGGTCGCTGGACAGCTTTGGCCCCCTTGCCGCCTCCGCCGAGGACTGCGCCCTGATGATGACCGCCATCGCGGGCCCGGACCCGGAGGACCCCAGTTCGCTCCAGGTCGAGGCGCCCGACTTCACCGAAGCCCTGGACACGCCGCTCAAGGGAGTCCGGATCGGCCATGCACGAAGCTACTACGCCGACCAGTCGGACCCCGCCGTGGTCAAGGCAATCGAAGAAACCGCCCGGGCGCTGGCCGACGCGGGGGCCCAGGTTATCGAGGTGGATATTCCCGATCTCGAAACCGCCTACGATACAGCCACGAATTTCATGATGTCCGAGGCTTCGGCCATTCACGAAAAGGATGTCCGCGCGCGAGCGGACGATTACGACCCGATGGTGCTTGAGCGGCTGTTGATTGGATTTTTCGTCCCCGCGACCGCCTACATCCAGGCCCAACGGTTCCGCTCGCAGTGGACGGCTCGGGTGCTCAAGGAGGTATTCGGAAAGGTGGATCTGGTCCTGGCGGCGGCGACGCCGATGCCAGCGCCCCTGCGGTCCGCGAAAACGGTCACCATCGGCGGAAAGGAATACGCCGCGCGGGGCCACCTGATCGCCCTGACCCGGCATATCAACTTCCTGGGTTTTCCCGCCACCTCGTTTCCGGCCGGCTTCAGCGGCGAGGGCCTCCCGCTCGGGGCCCAGCTCATCGGCCCGCCGCTTCACGATCACAAAACCATCGCGGCGGCCCATCAACTGGAAAAAACCGGCGCGGTTCGGTTTCAATACGCGCCATACGAGGGTTAGAAGGGCACACGGAAAGACAGAAGGAACATGAGGTATCACAGGCGCCGGAACCCGGAACGGCTCCGGGTTATGCGGATTAATCCCGGAATAACGCACCCGGAACCGCCCAGGACTACTGCGGGCGGGCGCCGCCAGGGCCCATCGGGAATTTCACGCAAAGCTCCCGGACATCCTTGCGGATCGAAGCGATGAGGTCTTCGTCTTCGATATTGTTCAAAACATCGGCGATCCAGCCGCCAACCACCTGCATCTCAGGCTCCTTCATCTTCCGCGAGGTCAGGGCGGGGGTTCCTATCCGGATTCCACTGGTGAGCGTCGGCTTTCGGGTATCGAACGGAATCGCGTTTTTATTGACCGTAATCCCGGCGCGGCTGAGAGCGCCCTCGGCTTTTCGTCCGCTGAATCCGGCCTCGCGCAAATCGAGCAGGAGCAGGTGATTGTCCGTTCCGCCCGATACCATTTGAACGCCCCTTCCCTTGAAAGACTCCGCCAGCGCCTTGGCGTTTCTGACAATCTGGGCGGCGTAGCCGCGAAATTCGGAGGACGCGGCTTCCTTGAGCGCCACCGCCTTGGCCGCGATGATGTGCATCAGCGGCCCGCCCTGCATTCCCGGGAAAACCGCCTTGCTCATGGCAGCGGCGTGTTCCTCGTCGGCGAAAATGATGCCCCCGCGCGGGCCGCGAAGCGTTTTGTGGGTCGTGGTGGTGACAATGTGGGCGTGTCCGGCGGGCGAGGGGTGCTCGTCCGCGACGATAAGCCCGGCGATATGGGCGATATCGGCCATGACCACCGCGCCCACCTCATCGGCGATCTGGCGAAACCTTTGATAGTCGATGGTTCGCGGGTAGGCGCTCGCGCCCACGATAATCACCTTCGGCCTGTGTTCCCTGGCCTGTTTCTCGACTTCCTCGAAGTCGATGATGTGGTTCTCGGGATCGACGCCATAGGCAACAACATTGAACCATCTCCCCGAAAACGTGACCGGGTGGCCGTGGGTCAGATGGCCGCCATGGGAGAGGTTCATTCCCAGAATAGTGTCTCCGGGCTCGAGGAGACCAAAAAAGACAGCGGCGTTGGCCTGCGCTCCGCTGTGGGGCTGAACCGAGGCGTGCGGCATGCCGAAAAGGGCCTTGGCGCGTTCGATGGCCAGGGTCTCGGCGATGTCCACGAATTCACAACCGCCGTAGTAGCGCTTTCCGGGCAGGCCCTCGGCGTACTTGTTCGTCATGACGCCGCCGGCCGCTTCCATGACCGCGGCGCTAACGTAATTCTCGGAAGCGATGAGCTCGAGTTCGTCCCCCTGCCGGGTGGTTTCTTTTTCCATCGCGTCGAAAATTTCGGGGTCCATCATTTCGAGAGCAGAAACCATGAAAAAAACCTCCGGATTTCTTTAGGCGACAATTCGGGACGCTAAAACATTGACGGGGAGAACTTCCCCTGGAAAGGCGGACGCTAACAAAGTGCCCATCCGGCGTCAATTCTCTCCAGGGGCGCCGGACCGCGCCAAGCGGGTGAGGCTGTTTCAAGGCCGCTCCCCGTCAAAACCGCTCCCTTGGCTGGGTCTTTCGATCATGTCAGAACGGAAGCTTGGTTGAGAGTGTTTTTTCAACCGGTTGAACGCCGGACCCCCCGGCGGCCTTTCAGGATTGAGCCGCTCAGGAAAAAAAGCGCGCGCCCCGGATAGGACGCGCACCTGATTGCCATTCGATGGATGTCCACCCGGTTGATTCCCGCGCACACGACCGCCGGAAACCTCATCCTCCCATGTATTGTCCCATGAGAATGATCCGGTCCCCGTCCACCACCTCGCTCTCGAGCGTGTGGTTGATCCCCAGGATTGCGTCGTTCACGGCGATTTCGATGTGCTCGCCGAGATCGTCCGAGCCACGATCCCAGAGGGCATGGTTCAGATCACGGTGGCGGCGGCTGTGGCGCTTGAGCACG
The DNA here is from genome assembly GCA_029937135.1 of Nitrospinota bacterium. Taxonomy (GTDB): domain Bacteria; phylum UBA8248; class UBA8248; order UBA8248; family UBA8248; genus UBA8248. The sequence continues at coordinate 59,857 of JAPYQX010000001.1, read as the reverse complement.
GCCCGTATCGTATCGCCGGGGAGGATTTCCTCGGAAAACTCCCGGCTCTCGCTGCCGTCCCCGCCGACGAACACCGTCGCCCAGGCGAGGAGTTCAATCACGACGGTTCGCTTTTCCTCAGCCACGACGGCCCTCATCCATGACAACTCCCCACGGCGGCTCTTCCGGACAGTGCTGGTTCCCCTTAAACCCTGGCGGCCGCTTCCTTGCCCCAGAGAGGCTCGATGAGCTCCTCGAGGTCCAGCGCCGCGAGCGTCTCGGCGGTGGGCCGCCCCGTCGCCCGATCATAGCCGACGGTCTCATACCAAATATCCAGCATTTTTTCCCATTGGTCCATGATCGAGACCCCCTTGAGCGGACCGTCCACGGGGGTTGAGCCATAGCGCTTCGAGGGCCGCTCAAGCTCGGGGCCGATTCCGCAGCGCAGGTTGAAAGCGCGGAAAAGCGTCGCCGTCCGCCGCCCGGCGGTCATCGCCTCCTCCCGGCGAATGTCCCAGCCCGTCGCGGCCTCGATCGAACGGCACAACACCTCCATCCGGACGCGGGTGGTGAACACGCACGCCCCCAGCGAATCCTCGAAATGACGCCGGCCGCGCATCGTCCCCACCGCCAAGGGAACCAAATCGGGGTCCTGCGCGCCAATCCGGGCCGGAAGACCAAACTCGGTCGGCTGCACGGCGGGCGCGGTGTCCATCGTCCCGCCGCCGCCGGTGCAGGTGTCCAGCATCTCCTCCCACCGCGCGCGGTGGTCGTGTCCGCGCGGCGAATCGCCCTTCATCGTATAAATGGCGCAGTCCGCCGCCTCGCCCCCGACCTTCTCGGAAGCCCGCTTCACCCCCTCGGCGAGCAGATCGCCCATCCCCTCGCGGCGGGAGATCATCTGAAGCAGCCGGTTCGCCCCTTCGATATCCCCCCATTCGAGCCGGAAGCCGAGGTCGCTTTCGCTGATATACCCCTTCTCCTGGCACTCCATCACCCAGCCGCAAAGCCAGCCCCACTCGTTGACATCCACGCAGGCGCGGTCGAGCTGGGTATTCATCCAGGAGACCTCGCTGGGCTCGGTGGCGCCGGTGGCCCAGCCCGCCCCGGACCAACCCTCGTACTCGGGTTCATCGACGATGGCGCCCTTGTGCGGCCCCGAGGAAATCACCTGCATGTGACAATGGTACATGCCGCAGGCGTTGCACTGATGGCCCCGGTGATCGAATCCCTCTCGGAGGCTGGGCCCCTCCCATTTTTTCGTTTCCAAACCATCAGGCCATACGTTCGTCGTGTAGTTGCGGATAGGAAGAGCGCCCATCCCGTGCAGATTCCGGACCCCGCCCAGCGTTCCGTACAGATAAAGGCCCTTTGTACTCGGATCGTTCTGGAGATTGTGGGCGATCTCGTCCGCCGCGGCGTAGAGCGCTTTCATGTGAGCGACCGAGATGCCCTTGCCACCTCGCTCGATGACCACGGCCTTGACTCTTTTGCTCCCCATGACCGCCCCGCATCCGTTTTTGCTCGCCACATGGCCGTAATCGCCCTGGATGGCGGCGAAGCGGACAAGGTTCTCGCCCGCCGGACCAATCGAATACACGCTGAGCTGGTGGCCGCTGAGGCCCAACTCGCTTTCGAGCGCCTGTTGAGTTTCCCAGGTATCCTTGCCCAGCAGGTGCGTGGCGTCCTTGAGCTCCACCCGGTCGTCCTGGATATGAACGTACACCCAGCCCTCCGAGCGTCCCTGGAGGACAAGAGCGTCATAACCGCAGAGCTTGATATTCGCACCGAAGAAGCCGTTGGCGTTCGTGTTTGTGGCGCCCCCCGTCAACGCGCCACGCGTAACGACGGTTAGCCCGCCCGTTCCCCAAATCGGAAGGCCCGCGAGCGGGCCGGTCGCCATGATGAGGCGGTTGCCGGGATCGTCCCATGCCACCTCGGGGGGGACTTCCTCCCAGAGGATTTTCGCGCCCAATCCGGCTCCGCCGATATATTTCCGCTGGTCCTCGGGTGTGAACGGATCGGCCCATGTTTTACCGGCCGAAAGATCCACTCTGAGGATTTGTCCCGCATATGCGTATGAGTCGCTCAATGTCTGTATCTCCCGATGTTATTTCTATGACTGAACAGCGATATCCCGCTCGGGGACCGAGGGCCGGCCCAACAGCGTTTCCGGTATCAGAGACCCGGAGGCGCCCACGGCGAGATATGCACGTTTGATATCAAATGGATTGCCGCGCAGGTGCTCCTTCCACTCGGAAAGATCGCAGCCGCTCTGAACAAGTCCCTTGAGCATCCCCACGTCGTTCGTCATCCAGATGTCCCGGCTCCGCCCGAGGAGAATAGCCCCGACGAGCCGCCCCCCGTTAAAAAGAAGTTTACGGTAGGCGGGACGGTCCTTTTTAACAATCTGGATAACTTCGGCATCTTCGTCGTTCCAGTTGCCGAAGCTGGCAATCTCCAGATCGAGCACATCGACGATGTTCATCAGGAGGCTGCCCTCGTAGGCGGTGTCCAAGCCAGCCATGTTCGCGCCGGCCACCCTGCCGTGCTGCATGGCGGTGGGCTCGATGGCGTGGACCGCTTTTCCGTCCCCCAGCAGATCGGGCCCCTCAGCCACATCGCCCGCGGCATATATATTGGAATCGCTCGAGCGGAGGTGATCGTTGACAACAACGCCGCTGTTCACCTCAACACCCGAGCCTTCGAGCCATTCCAGATTCGTTTTGATTCCCGTCGCCATGATCACGAGATCGGCTTCGATGTTCGCGCCGGCCTTGAGCTTGAGAGTCTTTCCGCCTCCCGGGGCATCCTCGATGGAAGTGATCTCCGCTCCGGCCAGAATCTTCACGCCTCGCTCCTCGAGCCAGCCCTGGACGATTTCGGCCCCGGCGTCGTCCACCATCCGGGGAAGTATCCTCGGCGCGATCTCGATGACGGTGAGATCGGCGCCCCGCTTGATCAGGGCATTCAAAATCGTAAAGGAAATGAAACCCGCACCGATCATCGCCACGCGCACACCCGGTTTGAGACTGGCGGTCACCTCCTTCGCCTGATCGAGCGTCCAGAAGCTGTGAACATTCGCGCCGTCGGCGCCGGGCACCGGCGCCCGGACCGCCGAGGAGCCGGTAGCGATCAGGAGATCGTCATAGGCCAACTCTTCGTCGTCATCGAGGATGAGCTTGTTGTCGTTGGGGTTCAGCCTGACCGCCCGGCGGCCAAACCGCGTCTCCACCCCGAGCGCCCCAAGGCGGGTTTCGCTCGCCGTGAATACATGCGCCTCGCCGATTTCCTGCGAGAGGTAGTAGGGAAGAACCATCCGCGAATAGGGGTTTTCGGCGGATACCAGAATAATCTCCGAATCCCCCCCGTCAATTTCCCGAATCGTGGTAATCGCGTTCCAGCCGGCGGTTCCCCCGCCGACGATGACGTGACGTTTGGCCATTATTTCACCTCCGCCGTGAGCGCCCCGCCGGGGCCGTGAGTCCGCTCGGCCGCGAAGGGCCCGACCCAATCCGACACTTCGGCTTCCTCATACAAAATGGCAGCCCTCGGGCACACATCCACGCAGGCGGGTGCACCGCCGCACAGATCGCACTTGAACGCCTTGTGCCGGGCCGGGTCGTAGAAAATCGTCCCGTAGGGACATGCGATGGTGCAAAGCTTACAACCCACGCACGCTTCGTCCATGACATCCTTCGCGCCCGCCGCATTGATCGAAATGGCCTCGACGGGACAGGCCGTCAAACACCACCCCTCGTCGCACTGGGGGCAGGTGTAGGGCGAATAGCTCGTATGACCCTCGAACGCCGAAACCCGGATAACGGATTTGGAGGGCTGAAAGGCGCCGGTTTGCTCATAGGAGCAGGCCAGCTCGCACCTCATGCAGCCCGTACACCGCTCGGGAACGATCTTGAGTACTTTCATCCTCTCTCCTCGAAATGCGGAATGAGCCGGAGAAGGCCGATAAATCCCCGGCGGCTTTGAATCAAACGGTTCGGATGTGGAAATTGTCGCAAACAAAGGAGGATGCGGTCAATCCGCGCGCCTTGAAATCACGGACTCGCCGTAATCAGCGCCGCCCCCGCCACGACAATCAAGGTGGCCAGAACCAACCGTTTCGTAATGGTCTCCTTGTCCCTGAGAAGAACCGCCGATAGCAAGAGTATGAAAATCGGTGTCATCCGGATGAGCGGGGAGATTACGGTAAGAGGGCCATCCCTGAGGGCGGTCCAGAAGTTTAATGCCGCGGCCATCCCCAAAACTCCCGCCGGGATGCTCGCCAGAAAAAGTGATCGGTCAAAGCGAAATTTCTGGGGTCCGGGCATGACCTTCGAGGTCGCCATCAGGGTCGAGTTGGCGATAATGGTGGAGAAAACGACCCCAAACGCGGGCGCGCTCAGCTCCGCCATCCCTCCCTTTCGGAGATAAGGCGTTATCGAAAAGGCGAGCATCGCCACGAACGCAAAAGTGTAGCTCTTAAGGGGCAGTCTGCCCGCCCCGCGCTCGCTCGTCATGAAAATCAGCCCGATGACGATCAAGATGATGCCGATCCCCACCTCGGGCGCGGGCCGCTCGCCCAAAATCACGACACCCATCAGCGAGGCCCCGATGGGAGAACCTGCGACAACGGTATTTGTCCGGCTCACGCCGATTATCTTGTTCGATGAGTAAGCCAGATACCGGGCTGTCGCCTGCCCCAGCAAACCCACACCCACGAAAAAAGGAAGTGCGCGGAGCAAATTCCCGTCGAACGAGTCCGAGAACGGAAACAAGAAAAGAGCGGTGACGGACATCCAGAAATTGACCATGATCGTCACGGTCAGAGGGGAGCCTCTGTCCGTTAACCTGCGGACGATGATTTGATTGCAGGCGAAGAAAAAGCTCCCCAGAAGGGCGCGGTACTCCGGGGGAATAGCATAAAAGAGCTCAAACAAGACAAGCACGCCTCGGTTGGATGGACGCAAAGAGAGTGGATTGTCTCACGCCGGGGCTGGCGGCCATAGCGCGACGGGGGGAAACCGGCCAGAATGACGGAGAAAAATCGCTTACGCATCTCAATATCTGGGGGCGGATTGTTATGAAAGGAACCCCGACATGATTGAGAACCGGACATGAACGGGAGCCCGACATGAACGACAACCTATCGACGCCGGCGCGGGAGGTGTTTCCGGAGTATCCCCGGATTCACGCGATGTTTGAACTTGAAGTCCGCGAGCTGTCCGCAGAACAACTCGACATGACGCAACCCGGAAAAAGCTGGGGGGCCTGGTCCATCAGGCAGCAGGTCAGCCATACCGCCTGGGCGCATTACCGCTGGTATATCGGCCGGGTGGGCGAAAAGCTGTTCGGGGAGAATCTTCCGCGCGAGAAAACGCTTCTCGACACCGGGGGAGGCGACCGGTGCCTTGACGCCGGCCGGTTTTTTGAGATGCCCGATTTGCTGGCCGCGCTTGAGGACGCCATCGGCCTCGCCCTGGAGATACTCGACGGGGAAACGTTGGGCTCCCTGCGGGAGAAAACCTTCACGCGCCGTATCCCCTGGGATCTGCGTTGGGCCTCGGGAGACGGGTTCCGGGAGTGGACGGAGAATGTGACCCTGAAGACGCATCCCACCGAATATCGGAGGGATGAAACCGACCCGGACCTTTTTCACTACAACCTGGAATACGTCTTCCGGCACACGCTGTGGGAGTGCTACGCACACCTGAAAACCATCCAGGCGCATAAAAAAGCGATGGGGCTCGGCCCCGCTGGCCGAAATCCCGGCGGGGGGGTATCTCAAAATCCTTGAATGGGAGTAGTTCCACGCACCAGGGCCTTGAATGGGGGCAATACCGTGCAGCAGATCTCTAATTGGGCGCAATACCGCGCACGAGGACCTCGTCCGGCGGGGAGTAGCCCTCCATCCCGGAAATCAGATGATCGGAATTTTCGCCTACCGTGAATAATTTCTCGTAGCTCTCCGGCATGAACCCCTCCCCGGCCGCGTGGCTGAAAAACGACAAAAGGGGATCGAAGTAGCCCTCCACATTCAACAGCCCGATTGGTTTGCTGATGAACCGGAGATAGACCCAGGAGATTATTTCCGTCATCTCCTCGAGCGTTCCGAGGCCACCCGGAAGGACGATGAATCCATCCGAGAGGTCGGCCATCCGGGCCTTGCGCTCGTGCATCGTCTCGACGATGCAAAGCTCGGTCACGCCCTTGTGGGCAACTTCGAGATCGACGATACCCTGCGGAATCACACCGATCACCTCGCCCCCGCCCTCAAGGGCCGCGTCGGCGAGGATTCCCATCAACCCGATATGCCCGCCGCCGTAGACAAGGCCAATGCCCCTCGCCGAAAGCGTCTCGCCCAGATTCCTGGCCGCCTCCCGGTAGACGGCGCGATTTCCCTCGCGGGAGCCGGTAAACACGCAAAGCCTTTTTAATTTCACCGTCATATGTAAATCATCCCGGCATGAAGAAAGCCACAGGGAGGCCGAAAAATTCGATCTCGCTCCGGGCCCGGCCCGGCCTTCCGGCAGGTCCGAATCGAACCTCCGGCGGACCCGAATATATATACAGCATTCCCTTCATCGTAAACCATTGAAACAAAATGTCTTCTCAAAGCATCAACCGGGGCGGGGGGCATGATATGCTCGGCTCTTCTCGAAATTCTTTTTTCCCGGCGCGGAGCCCCCGTCTCCGCCCCGGGCGGCGGAGGCAGGGTTCATGCGGATGTCGGAAACCATGCGTAGACCCATCTCAAAACGCGGCGCGAGGCGATCCGGATGACAGCTCCTCTCGAAGGGATGAAAGTCCTCGATCTGACCCGCCTCATCGTCGGCGGCTTTTACGGAATGCTTCTCGCCGACGCGGGCGCCGAAGTGGTGAAGGTCGAGATACCTCACAGGGGGGATACCCTCCGGGCCTGGAGTCCTTCGTGGTGGAAGGTGTACGGGCGCGGGAAAAAATCCATCACCCTCGACCTGACGAAGGTTGAAGGCCAGACACTTTTAAAAAAACTGGCGGCGGAAGCGGACGTACTCGCCGAGAATTTTTTTCCGGGCAAACTCGAATCGTGGGGCCTGTCTCCCGATGAGCTACACAAAGTGAACCCCCGCCTCGTCATCGTGAGAATTTCCGGCTGGGGACAGGACGGCCCCTACCGGGATCGCCCCGGCTTTGGCACGCTGGTCGAGGCGGCCTCCGGGTTCGGCGCGATAAACGGATTTCCCGACTCGCCGCCGCTGCTGCCGCCGGTCCCCATCGCGGACATGACGGCGGGCCTCTACGGGGTCTCATCCACCATGTTCGCTCTCTACCGGCGGGACGCCCTCGGCGGCGGAAAAGGCCAGGTCATCGACCTGGCGCTCTACGAACCTTTGTTCACCATCATCGGCCCCTACGCCGCCGAGTTCGTGCTGAACGGCAAAAAATACAAGCGCACGGGGAATCTTTCCGAAAACTCCTCCCCCCGGAACTGTTATCCGACAAGCGACAATAGATGGATCGCCATATCGGCCTCGACCCAGCCCATGTTCGAGCGCCTGGCCAGGGGCATTGACCGGGCCGGCCTTATTTCCGATGCGCGGTTCAAGGACAACACCGCGCGGGTCGCCAATAACCCTGCTCTCGACGCGCTCATCGGCGCCGAGATCAGCCAGCGAACCTGCGAGGAGAACATGCGCCGATTCGTGGAGGGGGGCGTCACCGCGATGCCCATCTACGATATCGAGGATATTTTCGCCGACCCTCATTTTCGCGAAAGGGAGCTTATTAAATATATACCCGACCCCGATTTCGGGGAGGTGCCCATGCAAAACGCCACGCCGCGCATGTCCGAAACGCCGCTGGAAATCCGCTGGACAGGCCCCGCCCTCGGAGCCCACACCAGTGAAATATTAGGCGAATGGCTGGGAATGGGGGCCGATGATGTGGACGCGCTCCGCCGGGACGAGGTGGTCTGACCCGATTCAGACCGCCGTGAAGATCAGGATTGACAGGACCGCGCAGGCCACGCCAATCCCTTTTCTCGGGGAAAGTCTTTCCCCGAGAAAAACAATCGCCAGCAATCCCGTGAGAACAAAACTCAACTGAGCGATGGGCGCTATCACCACGGCATCCCCATAGGTAAAACCAACCGAAAGCGAAACATAGCTCGACGAAGTGAGCACGCCGCATGCAAGGGGGACCCACAGAGCGCCGCCGCGCCGGGGCATCGGGTCTCCCGAGCGGATCGCGAACGGAAGCGCCATGCAAAAAACGCCCAGGCTCTGCGCGAAGGTCATGCCCGCCGGGGTCGCCCCCATGCCGAGCCCAAGTTTGATGAATAGGCCGATAAATCCGAACAAGATCATGGCGCCCAACGCCATAACGAGGGCGCGCCGGTCTCCCTTGCCGGAGAAAACGCCCGTCCCCCCGGCCAAAACCGCCGAACCAGCCAGGAGGAGAGCCGCGCCCTTGATCAGGGTCACTTCCTCCCCGATGAAGGTTATCGTCAGTAGAGCGGTCACCGCGAAATTGAGCCGAACGATGGGAATGAGCGTGACGGCCTCCCCCCGCCGCATCGCCAGAAGGATAAAAAGAAAAGCCGTGAAAGCGAGGACGCCGTTCAATAAACCGAACCAGAGGCCAGGGCTCCAGACCAGCTCCGAGCGAAGGAAGGCAAGACTGAAGGCGGTGGGCATATAGGCGAAATTTTGCACCAGCATGAACGGGCCGCCCCGCAGATCCCACTTTTGGCCCCATTTATAGAGAAAATCGCTCGTGCCGAGAAAACACAAGGAAAGAAGAGCAAAAACAATTTCCGGCGGCAATTTGACCTCCGTCAGGATTTCACCGGGCGTTATACTTTTCCGGCGGCGGATGGAGTGCTACGGTCGAGCTTATCAATGTCGTCAACACAAATAGTGGTGTTAGCACAAACAAATACGGGAGGCTATATGAGCCGCGAATATCCCCTTCGGCCCATTGTCGGGGTCGGGGCCATCATCTTCAGCGAAGGAAAAGTCCTGGTGGCGCGAAGGGGCAAGGCCCCAGGAGCGAAAAACTGGAGTGTTCCCGGAGGGGCGCTCAAGCTGGGTGAGACGCTCGAGGAGGGATGCAAGCGGGAGGTGCTTGAGGAAACGGGCCTCACCGTCGAGATCGTCTCGCGTTGCGCGGTTCTTGATCGCATCACGCGGGACAACTGGGACCGGGTGCAGTATCACTACGTCCTCGTCGATTTTATATGCCGCCCTGTGGATGGCTCGCTTCAACCCCGAAGCGACATCACCGAGGCTAAATGGGTCGCGCTTGAGGAACTGGAAAACATCGAGCCCATGACGCGGGGAACGGCCAGGGTCATTCTCGACGCCGCCGGGGATATGCAGGCGCAAAACATTTCCATTTAAGCGGGGCGCCAAGCCAGACACGCGCCCTCCGGTTTGGGCAGCTATTTGCACTCTTTTTGACAGATATTCGGGGATCGCGGAGAATCACGCCAAATTCACACCAGATTCAGGCCGTGAAGCGCGCTCTCATACTGCGGGAGATCAAAGTGAACGATGGGTCCAGGGATCATCCCGCCGAAGCAAACGCCCGGAAGGACTCACTCTTCCTTCGGCTCGTGAGCCGCGACCTCGGCGAACCATTCGCCGAATTCCGAAATCGTTTCCAGGAATTGACCAACGAAACAAATCTTTTAGCGCTTCGCGAGAGTTTGTCCGAACTCTCGGAAACCGTTTACAGGCTGGACCGCCTCGTCCGCGATCTTGTCGATACCGCTGCGATTGAATCGGGGGAATTGACTGAAAAAGAGGAGGCTGTCGATTTGGCCGCCCTTCTCAGCGAGCAGATCAGCAAGCGGCTCCGGCGCCTTCGCGGATATCGATTCCAGCCGGAATTGCCATCCTCGGCCTTCCTTGTCACGGGCGACAAGGCCCGGCTCGCCACCCTGTTCAACGACCTTCTGGACGCGGCGATACTTCTCTCCCCCGAGGGGGGGACCATTCTTGTCCGTCTGTTCCGCGATGAAGATAATATTTATCTTTCCACCGAAAATCGTGCGACGAACTTTCCGCCGGCCGGGACCGGCACGATTCTCGAATGGCTTGATACCTGTCTCCAGGAAACCAAAGGGTTTGAAGGCGTGGGAATCGGTCTTTACCGCTCATACCTCACCGCCCGGTTTTGGAGCGGGGAGCTAACCGTAAAAACACCTTCAGGCGGAGGCATATCGTTCACCTTATGCATTCCCTATAAATCATAGGAAAAAATTTATTCATGGTGAATACCAAACGCATCTCGCCGGAAGCGCTGACCGATTTCGCCACGGATGTGACCAAATCCCTCGGGGCGGCGGCGGATCGGGCGAGAGTAACGGCGGAAGTTCTCACCGCCGCCGATTTGAGGGGAATATCCAGCCACGGCGTCGCCGGGGGCACCGGGTTGAGGGAACTTGTCGATCGATCACGGCTGGACGCCATCGATGTCACGGCGCTTCCCGAGGTGAAACACAAGAGCGGCTGGGCTGTCGCCTCCATAAACGCCAACGGCGGCCTCGGAGCCACGGCGGCGATGGAAGCCGCCCAGCTCGCGGGCGATCTGGCCGGAGAATACGGCTGTGGCCGGGTCCATGTCCACGACGGGAATCATTTCGGGGCGGCCTGTGTATATGTCGAGGCGCTGATCGCGCGGGGGTTCGCCGCCCGGGCCACCTGCACCTCGGGCTCCTGGATGATGCCCTACGGCGGCAACCGCGTCCGGCTGGGAACAAACCCCATCGCCTGGGGGCTCCCCTGCGGAGATGAGGCCATCGTCATCGATATCGCCACGACCCAGCGCGCGGTGAGCCCGGCTATCCGCGCCACGAGAGCGGGCACGCCCATTCCTCCCGATTATTTCAAGGACAAGGACGGCAACATGCTCGAAGGAGTGGTTCCCTACGAAAGTTTGTTGGGGGGATCGGTTCTTCCCCTGGGCGGGGAGGCTTTCGGCTACAAGGGATCGGGGTTGAATATTCTCGTCGAGCTGGACAACGTCATCGGCGGCGGCTCGACCAAGCGAATCAAAAACATGCGGGAGACGCCTAAAAGCCGGGTGTCCCAGACCTTTGAAGCCTGGCGGATCGACTTTTTATTTCCCGAGGAGGAAGTCCGCCGCCGCCTGGAGGAGACCGTCAACGACTTCAGGAAATACGGAGGGCCCGAGATGCTCCTTCCGGGTGAGCGCGAGGCGCGCAACATGGCCGACGCCAAGGCAAACGGCATCCCCTACGAAGAGACCCAGTGGGAAATGCTCCGAGGGATATCGAAAGATACGGGTATCGAGGTTCCCACCTCACTTTCCGCATGAGGTTTTTTTAATAAATTATTCACATCATCAATTTAGCCGGAGGGATTGTTTTTTGAAACCTGCTCCCCGGAAACCGGCTCGCAGCTAATTTTCTCGATTTGCCTCGCAGTGGCTTCTTCCACGATGAATTTCCATCCATCGATCGTTACCCGCTCGCCCTTCTTCGGGATGTGCTCAAACACTTCAAGGAGGTAGCCGCCCAGGGTCTCGTAGTCGCCCTCGGGAACGGGAATCGAAAGCTCCTCCCGCACCGCTTCGACCTCCATCCGGGCATCCACCATGATTTTTCCGTCCGAAAATCGCTGGAAAAACCCGCCTTCGTCCACGTCGAATTCGTCGCTGATCTCCCCGACAATCTCCTCGATTAAATCTTCCATCGTGACGACGCCCACGCATCCGCCGTACTCGTCCACTACCACCGCGAGTTTTACCTTTTCGCGCTGCATCTCTTCAAGAAGGACATCCGCCGGTTGGGATTCGGGGACAAAATAGGGGGCGCGTATCAAACCCGGTTTTCCCTTGAGCGGGCCATGCGCTTCCTCTCCAATCGCGATGATATCCCTCGCGTCAACGGCCCCGACGATATGATGAATCTCCTCTTTGTAGACCAGGATGCTGGAGTGCCCGTCCGTCTTGATTCGCTCAATCACTTCTTCGATTGTGGCCTCCTCGTCCACGGCCGAGACCTCGACCTGGGGCACCATCACATTGGCGACATCCAGATCGCCAAAAGACAAAATGCGGCCGATCATCTTTCGCTCGCCCGCCTGCAGGTCGCCCTCTCTGGGCTCCTCGACGAGGAGCTCGAGTTCCTGGCGGGTAACGAAGGGGCTGCTGTGGTTTGTCTCGCTTCCCCGGTTCAGGACCGATTGGATCAGACGGTTGAGGAGCCACACGGCTGGATAGACCACCCCCCGGGCGGCCCATACTATCCGGGCCAGCCGGGGCGCGAGTGCGTCGGCGCGCTCCTGACAATAGCTCTTCGGGACCACCTCGCCGAAAATCACGAGGAACGGGATGATCAACACGATTGAAAGAAGCTCCCCGTATCCGGGGCCGACAAGCTCTATCGCCGCCAGCGTCGCCAGCGTCACATTGGTCACGAAACACACATTGTGGCAGGTCAGAATCGTTCCCATCAGCCACTCGGGCGCATCGATGAGGCGTAGCGCCGTTTCGGCCCCGCGGTCACCCTCCCTCGCCAGGGTGCGAAGGCGGGCGCGGTTCGCGGAGATAATGGCTATCTCGGAGCCCGAAAAGAGGGCCTCGCCGATGAGGAGTAATATACCGACGGGGATGAATACCCACAGAGACATTACCCTTTCTCCTCGATGCGCACGGCCCGCAACCGGACCACGCGGGTATTCTCCACCTCAAGGACCGTGAACTCGACTCCCCCGTAGCGGACGCTCTCGCCCGGTTCGGGCACATGACCCATCAAGGTGAACACCAGGCCGCCCACGGAATGGGCCTCGGCGTAGTCGGGAAGAAGCCAGCCGGTTTCCTCCGAGAAATCCCACAAAGGAACCCGCGCCTGGCATATGAAAGCGCCGTCCGGCTGTCCCTCGATATCCGCCTTTTCCGGCTCGTCGAATTCGTCCCGGATTTCACCGAATATTTCATCCAGCAAATCGTTCATCGTCACTAATCCGGCGACCCCGCCGAACTCATCGGCCACAATCGCCAGATGGGTTCTCTCTTGCCGAAAGATGCGGAAGAGCGCATCGAGTTTCATGCCTTCGGGAACGATCAACGGCTCGCGCAGCAACTTGCGCGGCAGTGGAAGTTTGGGGTCGAATTGCGTTTGCCCGGAGACACCCAGAAAATCCCTCAGATAAAGTATTCCGGCGATATGGTCGCGGTCGCTCTCGTATATGGGGACGCGCGAGTGGGCCGACTCCCGCACCAGCCTTGATATCTCGGAAAGGGGTAGACCAGCTTCCCAGCACTCCATGTCCGTGCGGGGAATTGTTATTTCGCCAACGGTCCTGTCGTAAAACTCGAATATGTTCCGGATATAGGCCTGCTCGGTAGCGTCCAGCTCGCCCTCCTCCAAACCCGCATCGACCAATGTCAGGAACTCGTCTTCCATCAAAATATTGCTCTGATCCCTGACCGAAGCGCCCAAAAGAGAAAGGACCGCGTTGGCGATTTGGAGGAATACCCAGCGAACCGGTTGGATAATATTGGTGAACCAGGTCAGCGGAACCACCAGGCCCCGTGCCAGTGACTCAGGAAAACGGGCCGCGAAGGATTTCGGCGAAATTTCTCCGAACACCATCAGGATCGGCGCCATCAGGATGGGAGCGAGCCAACTCCGGCTTTCTCCCAGAACAATGATAATCCCGCCCGTGAATATCACCGAAGCGACGATATTGACGATTTCATTTCCCATCAGGATGGAAATGATCAGCCGGCGCGGGCGATCGAGAAGCGAAGCGATTTTTTCACCCGACCGGCTTTCCTTGCGGAGAACCTGCACCCGGACGCGGCTGAGGGAGAAAAAAGCCGTCTCGCTGGCAGAAAAAAACGCGGAGAGAAACATCAACAATACAAAGGCGGCGAGCCGGAGGATTAAATCGGCTTCCATGACTTAAACCCCAAGCCGGGGCCGAAAACACGACTCCGGCCAACCGGGGACACATGAGGCAATAACCCTTTGTAAAAAATCCGGAGGATGGGGTTCGTCCGGAGGCTCTGACAGAGTCATTACAGATCCAGGCTCCTCAAATATTCCCTGAACGGGGGGCCGATATCGTCGCGGGCCAGCGCGAATTCCACGGTTGCCTGTAAAAATCCAAGTTTATCTCCAACGTCATAGCGCTTGCCCTCGAACTCATAGGCGAACACCGGAGATTTCTCAAGAAGTAAACGGATTCCGTCGGTCAGCTGAATTTCTCCGTTGGCGTCGGGCGATACTTTTTCGAGACAATCGAATATCTCGGGCGGAAGAATATAGCGCCCGATGATCGCCAGGTTCGATGGCGCGTCGCTGGCCGAAGGCTTCTCGACCATGCCCTTGAGCGGAGTGAGCCGGGGGCCCGGCGAGGGGGCGTCGGCGGGGATTGCACATCCGTATTTCGATATTTCCCCCTCATCCACCTCCATCACCGAAAGAATAGCGCCACCGTACTTCTCGTAAGCCTCGGCCATCTGGCCGATGACCGGTTGCCGGCTTTGGATAATATCGTCGCTCAAAATCACGGCAAAAGGCTCGTCGCCAATAACGGATTTAGCGCACAAAACCGCATGGCCAAGGCCGAGCGGGTTTTTTTGCCGGATGGATACGACATGCGCCTTTTCGGCGACCTCCCGTGTGAGCGAATACAGATCGGATTTCCCTCGGCTCCGGAGATGCTCCTCAAGCTCGTAGGAAACATCGAAATGATCCACCACCGAGACCTTGCCCCGGCCGGTGATGAATATGATGTCCTCGAACCCGGCGTCGAGCGCCTCCTGAACACCCACCTGAATCTGAGGTATGTCCACTATCGGCAACATTTCCTTGGGAATCGCCTTGGTGGCGGGCAGAAAACGGGTGCCCAGACCGGCAGCCGGAAAAACAGCTTTACGAATTTTACTCACGAGGCCGGCTCGCAACTCGACAGGTTGCTGCTTGAAGATTCTGGATGCGGGGTAGATGGGGGATTTGAGTCGTCCATTTCCAGGAAATCCTAATAAAATCAGTCATTTTCGTCAAGGAATTTGTTTGTTCAAGAGGGCGCGGGCAAATGTGTCCTCGTCCCAAACGGGAATATCGAGCTTTTCGGCTTTCGTGAGCTTCGAGCCCGGGCTCTCCCCCGCGACAACAAAATCCGTCTTTTTGCTAACGGTGCCGCTCACCCTGCCTCCGAGATTCTCAATGGCCGCTTTTGCCGCGCCCCTTGTGCTTCGGACGAGAGTCCCGGTCAGCACAAACATCTTGCCGGCGAAGGGACCCTCGGCCGCTTCCGCCACCGAGGCGGGCGCCTCGGGCGCCACCCCGGCATCGAGCAAATTCGATGCCACCCGCCGCGAGCGCTCATTCCCGAAATAATTGGCGATGCTTTCGGCGACCCGGGGGCCGACCTCGTGGATTTCGATCAACGCCTCTTGATCAATTCGGGCGAGGGCCTCGATGCTTCCGAAGCGGACGGCCAAAACCTCGGCCAGATGCTCCCCCACATGCCGGATGCCGAGGCCGAAAATAAACCTCGGCAGAGGACACCGTTTGGCCTCCTCCAGCGCGGCAATAAGATTATCGACTTTTTTTTCTCCCATTCGCTCGAGCTTAATCAGCTCACCGCGGCGCGGTGAAAGTTTGAACAAATCCGCCGGTTCGACGACAAACCCTTCATCCACCAGTTGATTCACCACTTTCTCGCCGAGGCCCTCGATGTCGAGCGCCCCCCGCGAAGCAAAGTGGCGAAGACTCTCCTTGACCACAGCGCCGCAAGCCGGGTTCGGACACCGAACGGCCACCTCCTCCTCGTCCCGGACGGAGGGTGTTCTGCATACGGGGCATTTTTTCGGGATCCTGTATTTTTTCGCTCCCTTGGGACGCAACTCCCGGACGACAGTCACCACCTCGGGTATGACATCGCCCGCGCGCTGAATCACCACCGTATCGCCCACGCGCACGTCTTTTTTGTCCACCTCGTCCTGGTTATGGAGCGTCGCTCGGGCCACATCAACACCGCCCACCCGGACAGGCCTCAGCACGGCAACCGGGGTTAGAACACCGGTGCGCCCGACCTGGACGATAATATCCTCGACGACTGTGTGCTCTTGTTTCGGGGGAAATTTATAAGCAATCGCCCAACGCGGGGCGCGGGAGGTGTGGCCCAAATCCCGCTGAAGCTCGAATGAATCCACCTTGATTACCATTCCATCCATTTCAAACGGCGAGCGCTCTCTCGCCTCGAGAAAAATCGCATATCTCTCAAAAACCGCCGTCAGGCTGCGGCATCCATGCCAGTCAGGGCTTACGGGAATGCCCCATTTCGGCAGTGTCTCCAGAAAATGCGATTGGCTTTTGAATTCAAATCCATCCACCTGGCCTAAAGCGTAAATGCAGATTTTCAAGGGCCTTGAGGCGGTGATTTTAGTGTTCAATTGCCGGAGTGTCCCGGCGGCCGCATTCCTTGGGTTCGCGAACGGGGCTTCACCGGCCTCCTCCCGGACCCGGTTCAGCTTTTTGAATCCATCCAGATCGAGAAATACCTCGCCGCGAACCGTTAAATAACGGGGAGGCGGCGGGCCATTTTTCGGCCTTTTCAGCCGGGGAGGGATATCCTTTATTGTCTGGAGGTTTTTTGTAATGTCCTCGCCCTGACTGCCATTTCCCCGGGTTCCTCCGGATACAAAATCGCCATCCCTGAAAACAAGTTCCACGGCGGAGCCATCGAGCTTGGGCTCGACAATATATTCAAAATTATTAATTTCGCGATCATATATCTGGGCCAAATACCGGCGGCCACGCTCCTCAAATTCACGGACCTCATCATCATCAACCGCGTTTTCGAGGCTTCGCATGGGCGGATCGTGAATAAACCGGCCAAACGCCTCCAGGGGGTCCGCCCCCACGCGCTGCGTCGGTGAATTGGGGTTTTGAAGGAGCGGATAGCCGAATTCGAGCTTCTGGAGCTCACGCATCAGGCGATCATATTCGGCGTCGGATACGAGAGGATCATCGAGCGCGTAATACCGGTAATTATGGAGGTGGAGCTGATCGGCCAGTTCGGCCGCCCGCTTGAGAATTTCGCTGGTTGGCTCTTTCCGGGAACTCATGGTTTGCCTGTACGGTCCTCGGCGAAATGCAATGTCGTCCGGATAAAAGACCTGCCGGCTCTCCCTACAGGGATTTCAGACGCTCCGTGGCCTTGGCGGCGGCGGCGGAATCTGGATATTTCTGTACGACCCGGCCCATCAATTCGCGGGCGCTCGCCTTGTCTCCCAGATTTAAAAACGCGAGGGCTTCCTTCAAAAGCGCGTCCGGGGCTTTGTCGCCGTTCGCGTAATCCACCTGCACTTTATTGAAGGCCAAAATCGCCCGCTCGAAGTTTTTTTCCTCGAAGTAGGATTCTCCGATCCAGTACTGCGCATCATCGGCAAGCTCATGGATTGGGTTCCTGGAAATAAATCGATTGAACAAAAGCCGCGCCTTCGGGAAAATTTTTCCCTCGTTAAAAATGCGGAGCGCTTCGTTGTATTCCGCCGCCGGATCGGGCTGAGCCGGTTGCCCCGATTGACCGGCAACCACCAGGGATTGTTGCGGAACTCCCGCGCCGATAGCATCTTCGCTGGAACCGCCGGCCGGCGGGAGCGCTTCGCCGGATGGGTCCCTGGCGGGAGCGCCGGCTGCGCGGATCTCTAGATCAAACTCCTCTTTTTCCGAGGAGGATTCCTCGCGCCCTACCGGAGAGCGCAGGAACGATATATCGCTTTCCATGGTATCCAGGCGGCCCCGAAGCTCCTTCATCTGATCGCTTATTTGTTTCGAGAGCTTCTCGATGCCGGCCCGGTTTTTTTCGAGACTGCCTTCAAGCGACTGAAACCCTCTCCTGACCCTCTCAATCCGCGCTTCCTGGTTGCTCAACCCTCTCCGAATCGCCTTGAGACTTTGTCCCAACGAGCTGACATCGGCCCGAAGGCGGCGATCAATTTCAGGCGCCGAAGATATAGAGGGAGGACGAGGAGCCGCCGTGCCGGGCGCTCCGGCGGATTGATCTCCCTGCTGGAGAACATCCTGGCATCCGGTTATGAGCAAAGCGGAGACGAGGAGCAAGAGGCATTTTTTTCGATTTAGCGAAGTCATAGAAAAAAACTCCCCGGCGGATTGCCGCCGGGGAGTCCTTTAAAGCGCGAAAAACAAAATCCTTAATTCATCCCCGAGGGAATGCCGCCAATCACGTTGAATTTCGCCCGGCGATTCTGGGCCCACGCGAGCTCGTGGGAGGCCGCATTGGAGGGCCGCTCTTCCCCATAGCTTACCGTATCAATTCTCGAAGACGCCACACCGAGCGAGACCAGATAGTCCTTCGCGGTCTGGCCGCGGCGGTGGCCCAGGGCGACATTATACTCGGCGGTGCCCCTTTCGTCGCAATGACCCTCGATCTGGATGCGAACGGTCGAAAAATCGAGGAGAAATTGCGCCTTGCGGTCGAGGACAGCCCGCATATCGGCCCGGATTGCCGAGCGATCAAAATCGAAATAGACAAGAGAATCCTCGAATTCGCTCAACGATCTTTTGAAGGTCGCCCGCTTTCGCCGGCGTTCGGACTCGGTCATGCTCCCTTCGCTCATGGCCCGGGGAGTAGAAGATTTCCCCATTTTCATGGCCGGGGAAGCCGAAGCCACCGCTTCATCGGATTTTACCGTCTGCTGAGCACATCCCACCGCAAGGAGCAGGGCTGCTCCTCCTAGTACAACGAATTTAAATTGCTTGATATATCCCATTCAAACATCCTCCTCGCAGCCCTCTGTATAGTATTCAATTGGAGCGGGAAGCATAAAAACAAAGGGGAGCCGTCCCCTTCACAAGATACGCCCCCGAATCAGGGCGGGATGGTGCCCCCACATTCATTGAAGTCACGATGGGAGAGTATAAGGCCTTGATGGATAAGGGGCAAGCCTTATCCTGTATTTTTGTGACCCTCGTCACGGGAGAGAGGGCGACCAGGAGGGTTCTTGTCCCAATTGAAGGCGTTTTAGCTGGGTTCCGGCCGAGGTCATCACATAAATGTATTTCTGGCCCGAGCGATCTGAGGAAAACGCAATATTCCTGCCGTCCGGAGACCAGGTGGGAGACTCATTCCTTCGCTGGCCCCCGGTCAGGCGGCGCAAATCGCTCCCGTCGGGATTCACCGTAACGATATCGATGGAGGAGCCGTCCGTAACCCGGCCGGTAAAAGCGATTCGGTCGCCCCTGGGGCTCCATTCCGGCTCGGTATTGTAGGTCCCCCGCTGAGAGATTCGCCGCACCCCGGAGCCGTTGACGTTCATGACGTAGATCTGGGGGTTTCCGTTGCGGCCCGAAGAAAACACGATTTTTTTACCGTCCGGTGAAAAGGACGGCGTAACATCGACTCCAAAATTTCTCGTAAGGCGCTTCCTCACACGAGAGAACATATCGTACCGGTAAATTTCATAGTTTCGGCCGGTGAGTTGGGAGTAGGCGAAATAACGGCTGTCCGGGGAGAACGCGCCGCCAATCGCCTGGTCCCGCCTCGAGCTAACCCGGAACTCCCTGCCCCCGTTCGTCGGAAGAATAAATACGCCGGGCACCCTCGTTTTAAAAGATGAGTAGGCCAGCCATTTTCCGTCCGGCGACCAGACGGGGGCGTTGTTGCCCTGCCCGTTGCGCGTGACGCGGCGGAGCTGGGCGCCATCCCAATCCATGATGTAAATTTCGCCCCGGTGTTTTATGGAGCGGCGGGACACAAAAGCAAGCTGGGTGTGGAATATACCTTTTTGGCCGGTGTAGCGCTCGAGCACGGAATTGGCGAACCGGTGTGCGAGCAGCCTCCAGTTCGAACGAGGATAGCGGTACCGCTTCCCGAGCTCCTGCACCCCGCGCGCGGTGTCGTAGAGATACATTTCCACTTCAATCGTATTTCCCGATATGCGGTAGCCCCCTTTGATCAATCCCTCGACCTTGACGACGTTGAGCCATTCCTTGAAGCGCTGCTCGTTTTTCCGGATTCCCGATTTAAGCGGATTCTCGAGATACCCTTTCCGGTTTCGGACGAAAAACAAACCGCTGCGCTGAAGATCGGATTCGATAATCTCGGCGATGCGAAGCCCCATCGGGTCGCGTTTGCCCCCCAGCGGGCGAAGCTCGGGGATGGCAAGGCGAATTCTCCTCGCGCTTGGCGAGTATAAATCCATATAGACGCGGCCCTTGGGAGCACCCTCGGCCCGCCCCGTGAAGCCTCCCCCGGCCGCCAGCACAAACAAAACAACCCCCGCGGCAATCCATCCACTGCGGCGGCGGCCAATTCTCCCCCGCCAGGTTCCAGTCCGAATCATCAGAATCATCTCCGTTAACGGCATAAACTCTTCCCGCAAAATCGAAAGCCCAATTGGAGCCACTCTTCCGTCACCGTATTGGGCGGCCGAGGAAGAGAGGGGTTGGCGGCGCGCTGAACCGCCCGCAGCGCTGCGGTCTCGTATATCCGGTTGCCGCTCGTTTTCTCGATGCGGAGACGGCGAATTTCACCCTCGCGCGAAACATCGAAAATCACAACGGTCCTTAGTTTTTCGAGATCGGAGAAAATCTCCGGAACGGTCCAGAAATTTCTCACCCGCTCGCCCAGGAGACCATAATAACGGTCGATTTCGGTCCGCGCGACCCCGCCGCTCCCGCCGCCCAAACTCCCGCCGCCCTGGCCGTCACCCCCGCCCTCGCCGGGGTAACCTGCCTTAGGCTTGGCCGGCGCAACTTTCGCGACGCGGTCTCCGACCAGCTTCTTCGTTTTTCGGCTCTTCTTGGCAGAAGGAGGCCTGGAGGAAGAGGGCGCCTTCGCCTTGCCCTTGACCACCTTCTTTTGTCTGTTGCGCCATTTTTTCAGCCTGGCCCGGCGCGCTCTCAGCCGCTTGAGCCGGGCCCGGTGCACCCTGCTCATTTTTTTCTTCTTCTTTTTATTCTTTTTTTTCTTATCTAACAGTAGCTTTCTGGCCGATTTTTTCGGAGGAAATTTTTTCTTCCGGACCCGGCGTTTACGCGCCTTGGTCTTTTTTTTCTTGCTATTTTTTTCGGGCGCGGCGATTTTCCGGGCCTTGGTCTTTTTTTTCTTGCTATTTTTTTCGGGCGCGGCGATTTTCCGGGCCTTGCCGCCTCCGGAGGATTTGGGCTTTTGTACGTCCTCCGGGCGATCACCGGATTTTCCTCGGGCCGACCCCCCCGGGATTTCGTCCACCCCCACGAGGCTGACCGCCGTTCCGCTCCCGAAGAATCGGTAATTCGCCGACGAGGGGGACCATGCGGCGGTAGCGAACAGCACCGCGTGGAGGATGAGCGAAATTCCCCAGGCCCACCGGAACTTTTTATCGCGGAAAAGAACGCGCACCCCGCCATTATACGGCGCTCCGCCGAACCCCCTGAGGGGCGGGGTGGAGCCGGAGGTTTCTCCGGAGGGGGGGTTGGGGGTTTTTTCGCTCATTTTATGAAACTGGGCTTATCGGCGGCGTGAGGTTTTTCTGCTTTTACGCTCCAGCGGTTCGGTTACCATGTTTAGGTGCGTGATTCCCGCTTTGCGGATGGCCGCCATTGTCTTCACCACATCGCCATAGGGTACGGCCTGATCGGCCCGGAGGAAAATCTCCTTGCGCGCCCGGCTTTTAAATAGGAGGGTCAGCTTCACCTCGAGATCCTCCGGTTTTACTTCGTTATCGTTAATATAAATTCGCCGGCCGATATCCACCGTGATGACTACGGCGCCCTCGGCCGCGCTCGATGGAGCGGCCATCACGTCGGGTAGATCGACATTCACTTGGCTCTGCTGCTGTTCGAGCATCGGAGCCGTTACCATGAAAATAATCAGCAGGACGAGCATCACGTCCACAAAGGGGGTTACGTTGATTTCCGATAGGCGTGAGCCGCCGCCGCGGTTGATGTGACCGGCCAAATGTCCGCTCCGGAGCCTACATACTCATGAAATGGCGACCAACGAGATTGAGAAAGTCCGCTGTAAAGTTCTCGATTTCGTCGGAGAGAACCTTGATGCGATTCTGAAAGTGATTATACGCGATAACAGCGGGAATCGCCGCCGCCAGGCCGAGCGCCGTGGCGATCAGCGCCTCGCTGATTCCGGGAGCGACGACCGCCAGCCCGGCGGACCCCTGGACGCCGATGTCGCGAAACGATTTCATGATCCCCCAAACGGTTCCAAAAAGACCGATAAACGGGGTCGCGCTGGCCGTCGTGGCCAAAAAAGTAATAAGGCGCTCGAGGTTTGAGATTTCCTGGTTCGCCGCCCGCCGGAGAGCGCGCTCCACGCTCTCCACGCCTGACAGCTCGGAGGTCAGGACCGACGAATCCTCGGAGGCGTTTCTCGTCCGCGCCTTGAGGACATGCTCCGCCTCGCGGTAGCCCGCCGTGAAAACCTCGACAACGGGATTTCCCTCGGTGACGACGGCCTCCTCGTAGAGCTGATCGAGCCGCTTGGCTTGCCAGAAAGTCATCAGGAAATCATCACAGGCGATTTTCGCCCGCCGAAGTTCGATGAATTTCCAGATGATAATCGCCCAGGAGGCCAACGAGAAAAAAATCAAGATAAGCAGGACAAAAAAAACAACACCGCTGGAGCCAAAGGCCAGGCTCCAGATATCCAAACCAGTCTGAGCAGCGGGCAAGCTTTCGCCAACCGCCAGCGCCGGTGCAAGAATAAACTGCAAGACCATTCTCCGTCGGGCGGGCAGGAAAAGTATTGCTTTTTTAACAATCATCGTCAATACAGTTGTTTTCGACGAATCGTTGACATCAATTCTAAGCTCCGGCGATAATCGCTGGTCAATCCGCCCATGGGTCCTTGTCATGGAACTCGACCGAATCAAATCCGCTGTCGCCGTGAGCATCGATGTGGCAGTGCCTTCTCTTTGGTCCCTTTCCCTCGAACTCCACCGCCACCCCGAACTGGCTTTTCAGGAAAAACGCGCCTCGGCGGCCGTCGCCCGGTTCCTGGAGGAGCGGGGCTTCAGCGTCGAGATGGGGGTGGCGGACCTTCCCACCGCTTTCAGGGCAAAACGTCCGGCCAAGGGCGCGGGCAAGCCGGTGGTCTCGTTCATGGCCGAATACGATGCTCTTCCCGGCCTGGGACATGCCTGCGGGCACAACGTAATCGCCATGGCCAGCGCAGGAGCCGGCGCCGCGCTGGTCAGTGTCTTGGGGCCCGAGGCAGGCGGCGTCCAGGTCCTTGGGACACCCGCCGAGGAGGGCGGGGGCGGAAAAGTTATCATGGCGAAAAAGGGTTTTTTCCGGAAAATCGACGCCAATATGATGATGCATCCTTCGGGGGAGACCCGCGCGATGGTCAATTTCCTCGCCCTGGCGGAGCTTCGATTTCGTTTTCACGGCAAAGCCTCCCATGCATCGGCGGCCCACGAAAAAGGAATCAACGCGCTGGATGGCGTTCTCGCCACATTCAGCGCCATTTCCGCTCTCAGGCAGCACCTTCCGCCGGGCGCCAAGGTCCACGGAGTGATCACCGAGGGCGGAGAAGCGCCCAACATCATCCCCGAAAAGGCATCCGCCTGGTTTTACGTCCGGAGTGAAACCGCGAAAGGCCTCGATGATATTGTCCAGCGAGTCATCAACTGCGCCAGGGGGGCGGCGCGCGCCACCGGAACCAGGGTCCGCGTCGAAAAAAATCCGATCACCTACGCGCCCATGCGCGTAAACGGAGAGTTGGCCTCTCTATTCAGAAAAAATCTCGAAAGTCTGGGCGTCTTTGAGCTGGATCCGCTTCCTCCCCTTGCCATGGGTTCTTCGGATGTCGGGAACGCCAGCCAGAACGCGCCCACCATTCATCCCGAGATTCAAATGGTATCGCCCGATATCTCCGCGCACACGCAGGCCTTCGCCAGGGCTGCTGGAGGAGTCGCCGGGAAAAAAACACTTATCCTCGGGGCCAAGGCTCTCGCGATGACCGGCGTCGATATCTTCCTCGATAAAAAAGCGAGAGACCGGGTCAAGGAAGCGTTTCGAAACGAAAAGCTTCGGGTCGAGGGCGGGCGCCCGGCTTCAAGCACCGGAACCGCGAAAAAGTAATGGTTCGCCGAAAAATTATTTTCACTCTGACATTCGCCGCCGTATATTCTTTTGCTTCCCTTTCCCATTCCCATTCCGCTCCTAAAATACCGATCCCCTCCATTGATTTGAAGAAACCCTCCAAAACCGGTTTCAAATTAAAAAAGAAAACAAGCAAGAGAAGAAACAAGCGGAAAAAACCACCGATGATTTCCGCGCTTCCAAAAGATTTACTTCGTCTCATCAAAAAGAAAAATTATAAAAAGCTGGTGTCCCGGCTGGAGGAACACACCTCTCAGTTGAACGGTCGCCGCTCTTTTTTACTCGGTTACGCTTCGTTAAAGCTGAAACGCAACCAGGACGCCGTATCCTATTTCAGACGCGCCCTTCGCCAAGCGCCCGAGCTTCGCTCCCATATCCTTCACTTTTCGGCAAGGGCGTCGCTTGCCGCCAAGGACGGCGAGGCGGCGAAAAAGGCGCTGGAGAAATTAACTCTTACCGACCCGGCGAGTCCGCACGTCGCGGACGCTCTGGAGACGATGGCCCGGATCGAGTTTCAAAACGGCCGATTTCTTCGCGCCGCCGCCCGGCTCGGCGAGTTGCTTCGCCATAAACCGAATCACGAAAAAGCGGGAAAATTTCTGGCCAGGAGGGCCAAGGCTTTCGAGGGAGGCGGGCGCATGAGGGAAGCCACGGTCGCATGGAGGCGGCTATGGCTCCGCTACCCGGAGAGCGCCGCCTCGAAGCGCGCCCTCGAGCGGGCCGGTGAGGCCGGCCAGGCCCTGGCCCCTCCCCTTCGCCCCTTCGGGCCGCGCGACTATTTTCTCAGGGCCCGGCATCTTCAGAAGAAATATCACTACGAAAAAGCCCTTGGGGCCTACCGGGAGCTG
Organism: Nitrospinota bacterium; assembly: GCA_029937135.1. Taxonomy (GTDB): domain Bacteria; phylum UBA8248; class UBA8248; order UBA8248; family UBA8248; genus UBA8248. The sequence continues at coordinate 34,939 of JAPYQX010000001.1, read as the reverse complement.
ACCCGCCTCTTTCCGGCATCCCCTCATCAGCGAGAGGTCAGCCTCTACGAATCGCTTACCCTTTATTCACTCCGCCGGACCGAAAAAGCCCAGCGGGCGCTCCGGGAAGCCGTTCATCTGTTTCCCGCCGATTCCCCCGCCCGCGCGCAGGCCCGCTTCTATCTGACCCGAAATCAACTGCGCCGCCACGATCATCTGGCCTTCAAGTCCGAGGCAAGCGCGCTTCTGGAGGAGGCCCCCAACGGGATGTGGGCGGGGCGGACGCGGTTTCTCCTCGCGCGGGTCAGCGAGGACGACGGCGAGTATGAAAACGCCGCCCGCTTCTACCGGGAGGTCATTCAAAAACATCCCTACTCGCCGCTTGCCCCGAAAGCCCGCTGGCAGCTTTCGTGGATTCTTTTAAGAGAAAAAGATTATTTCGAGGCGGCCCGGGGATTCGAGAAATTCGAAGCCCTCCATCCAAATCACCGCCTCGCCTCCTCGGCCCTCTTCTGGGGCGCCACAGCCGCCGAACGGGCGGGGGAGCGGGAAAAGGCCGAGGCGCTTTTCCTGAAATGCGCCCGGATCTATCGGCACCGCTACTACGGCCAGCGGGCGATAACCGCCCTCGGGCGCATGGCCCGCGAGTCGGGATTCGCCCCCAAGCCGATTCCCCGGCCCACGGCCGGCTACCGGAATTGGCTTAACCCCCCGAAAAACATCCTCACCAAGGGCTCGATGAACCACTGGCGGGCGGGGGAGTTGCTCGGCTCCATGGGGTTTTATTTCCTGGCCGCCGAGGAATTCAAGCGGCTGGGGCCCTCGTCCTACTTCAAACTCCGGACCGCCAGGGCGTACCTCAATGGAGAACGCCATGACATGGCGATAAAAATCATGCACAAATCCTTCTGGGATGCCGTCCGGTCGGGGGGAAAAGATCTGCCGCCTTCTTTTTGGAAAATAGCGTTTCCCCTCCAACAAAACAAAAAAAGGCCGGGCGACGCCGATACGCTCCTCGTCAACGCCATCATCCGCGCGGAGAGTTTTTTCGACCGAAACGCTTTTTCGCGCGCCGGGGCCATCGGGCTCATGCAGCTCATGCCCGCCACGGCGCGGCGGTTGTCCCGAAAACTTAAAATCCCCCGGCCCTCGGATAAAGCCCTGTTCGACCCGGCGCTGAACGTGCGCCTCGGGGCGCGTTATCTGGGCGATCTGGTGAAAGGATTCAAGGGTGAACTCGTTCCGGCGATCGCCAGCTACAACGCCGGCAAAAGGGTGGTTAAGAAATGGTGGGCCAGGCGGGGCGAGGAGCCCATTGAAGTTTTTATCGAACGAATCCCTTATCAGGAAACGCGCAATTACGTTAAAAAAGTTCTCGGCTATCTTGACGAATATCGGCGAATCTACGGAAAGCAGAGCCAATCTACGAAGAAATCGAAAAGGTGACGCATGAATAATTCATCCGCGCGGGACCATATCGCCATCGGCCTGATGTCCGGAACCTCGGCCGACGGGGTGGACGCGGCATTGGTGCGAATCGCCTCGGGTCCCTCTCATGAGATTGAGGTTCTGGCGTTTGAGTCCGTTCCGTATTCGGATGAGCTTCGGCGCCGTGTGCTCGGCGCGGGCGGGGAGCCCGGAGCCCTCACCGGGGAAATTTGCTCGCTTCACCGCGAGATCGGCGACGCCTTCGCCGGGGCCGCTATCGCCCTGATGGAGTCCTCGGGGGTGGCGCCGAACAAGGTGGACTTCATCGGCAGTCATGGTCAGACGGTGCGTCACCTGCCCGGGGGAGGCGAAGGCCCCGGGGGGCGGCTTCTACCCTCGACGCTCCAGATCGGGGACCCCGCCGTAATCGCGGAGCGGACGGGCAGCACAATTGTCTCGGATTTTCGCGCACGCGACGTAGCGGCGGGCGGCATGGGCGCACCCCTCACCCCCTGGGCGCACCAGATTCTCTTCGGGCGCGCGGACAAGTCAACAGCGTTCATCAACCTCGGCGGAATATCGAACATCACCTACATCCCTCCGGCGAATGAAAAGGGGCTCACCGGCTTCGATGCCGGGCCCGCGAATATGGCGATCGACGCGCTGGCCTGGAAACTTTCGGGGGGAAAGGAGCGCTTTGATCGCGGCGGCGAATCGGCTGTGAGAGGCCGGGTAAACGAAGAAGCGCTCGCCTCCCTCATGAACCATCCTTATCTGAAGCTTCCGCCGCCGAAGAGCACCGGGCGCGAAGCCTTCGGCGAGACTTTTTTAAACGAGACGCTTGTCCTTTTCGGCGGGCTCGGCATGGCCCCCGAGGATCAGATGGCCACCTTGACGGCATTTTCGGCGGAGTGCATCGTTCGCGCCGTCCGCGAGCACTTTCCCCCCGATTCGCCCCCGGTGGAATTCATCGCGGGCGGAGGAGGTGTGAACAACCGTTCGATGATGGACCGGCTCGCGAAAGGGCTCGGCTCGGCCCCCCTGGTGACCAGCGCCGAGCGCGGAATTTATTCTACCGCCGTGGAGGCGGCCGCTTTCGCTCTCCTCGGCTGGGCAACGCTGCGGGGAGTGCCGGCCAATGTCCCCGCGGCCACGGGAGCGGAGCGGGCCGTTATCCTGGGCAACATAACGCCCGGCAAGAATTATCTCTCGATGCTTTAGAAAAGACATAAAACGCTTTCGCGGCGGACAGGCGCGGATGTTTCCACCGGAGGACGCGATGGACAGCAAGCTAATTGACGAGACCGTTTCGCTGACCCGCGAACTCGTGCGGCTCCGGAGCGAGAACCCCGGCGGAACCGAAGCCGATATGATGGAGCGCACCGAAGCTTTCCTTCGGGGGCTGGGCCTCGATGTCCAGCGCGATGAGGTCATCGACGGGCGCCAGAATATCACCGCCGAATTAAGCGCGTCTTCAACCGCCCCGGCACTCGTTTTCCTGAATCACATGGACACCGTTCCCGCCGGGGAAGGCTGGACGCGCGATCCGTTTTCAGCGGAGGTCTCCGGGGGGAAGCTGTGGGGACGCGGCGCATGCGATATGAAAGGCGGCCTGGCCGCCGCCCTGATCGCCGTTAAATCCCTGAAAGCGAGACTTGACCGGGGGGCGAAGCTCCGGCGGCCGATTAGAACCTGCCTTGTGGTGGACGAGGAATGCCAGTGGATGCAAGGGGTGTCGAAGGCGGTGGATATCGGGCGAATCACGAAGGAGGATGTCGTCATTTCCTGTGAGCCCACGGGCCTTGAGCTGAAAACAGCACAAAAGGGCGCGATGTGGTTCGAGTTGCTCTTCTCCGGACGCAGCGCCCACGCCGCCACCCCCCAATTAGGCGCGAACGCTATTCAGGCGGCGGCGAGAACCCTCGTCCAACTCGAGGAGTTAGCCACCTCGATGGATACCACCCACGATTTACTGGGAAAAACCACCATCGTTACGAGCGTTATCCGGGGCGGAAGCAAAATCAATATCGTCCCCGACAGCTGCCGCATCGAGGTGGATGTCCGGTTTATCCCGCCGTTGTCCATCCCCGAAGTGAGCGCCTTTTTGTTGGATGCGGCCGAGGAGGCTTGCAAGGACGTTCCGGGCGCCTCGGCCACGCTCCGGACCCTTTCGGTCGATAGGCCCCCTGTCCTCTCCGACCTCCGGGGATCGGGAGGGAAAATCATCAGTGAGGCCATCGCCGGAATCACCGGCGCCCCGCCCCGGCCGGCCGGCGTCAGCTACTACACGGACGCCGGTCTCGCCGCCGCGCGCACCGGAAACTCTCAATGTTTTCTACTCGGGCCCGGAAACATCGGGCAAGCGCACGGTCCCGACGAATATGTCGAGGTGGAGGAACTTCGCATGTCCGCCGTCATTCTCGCGGGAATTACCGAAAAATATGCCCTAACCTAGTAGAAATTCGAATTTCTTGTTTGTTTATTCGTAACTATTAAAATTCTAATAGTTGTACCATCCTTTTTTTAAGGTATATCTTTCAGGCTGATGTGGATTGAACGCGAAGTAACTGGATTTTAACGATACCAGCGGAGCAGGCGAAATGATTTTTTCGTGCTTCCTTCAAACCCGCATTCATCTCTCGGGGAGCGAAGAGTAATGAACATGCCCGCTGGAAAAGGAAATCCCAAACCCGGTGCCCCGGTGACTCCGGCGGCTCCCGCGGCTCCGAACCTCATGGCTCAGAGAATCAAGTTCGAAAAATCCATTCCGAAAGCGCTGCTGAACCTGATTCAAAAACTTTAGAAAAACTACCCCCTTCTTCTCCGAGATGGAGGGGATGGAGGTGGGCCAATTCCTGAAACTTTGCAAAAGGGAAAATTTCAATTCCGGGAGCAGGGTTTTCAAGGAAGGCGAACACGGAAATGAATTTTACCTGGTTGTTTCGGGCGAGATCATTATCACCGTCGGAGACAAGGAGGTCGCCCGAATGAGACCCGGAATGGTCTTTGGTGAAATGGCCCTGCTCGACGATGCGAGGCGTACGGCGTCCGCGATGGCTTCGGAACCCTCCTTCCTTTTTCCATTTCAAAGACGATTCTCTATTCCAAAATGCCGACTTTTGGCAACAAGGTCATAGCGAGCATCGCACGCCAACTTTCCGAAAAGCTCCGCGATTCGAACGAAACCATCAAGTTGATGCAAAGACAACTCAACGTCATAAAAGAAAAAGTCAAAAAACTGTAATTTCTCCAACCCCAACCCTCGCTAAAAGTGACCCCGCTTACACGAAAAGTCATGAAAGTTCCTTCTTTTTAATTTATATTTCATACGTCAGCTCTTGCCTGAAACGGGCACGGAGGGGGAGGAGTCATGAGCAAGGAGAAAACGAACTACAACTCGGGCGATGTCCCGCAGAAAGAACGAGGTTTTCAATTGACGCGCGAAGGAATATCCCCGGTCACCGAACTCATTGCCAAGCTCCGGGAGAATTACGATTTTTTTCTCCGTGATGGACGAGAGGGAAATTACCTGGATATTGAAACTCTGCGGACGCAGATCGTACGAGCCCGGCCAAACGATATTCGACCAGGGCGACTTGGGAAATTGTTTTTACGTGATCGTTTATGGAGAGGTGATCATACGGCGCGGCATAACCGAACTTTCGAGACTTAAACAAGGAGATTGTTTCGGGGAGATGGCGATTCTCGAGGAAGCGCCCCGTGTCGCCACTGCGGAGGCCGCCAGGGAAACATTGCTTTTTTCGATAGAACGCGACATTTTGGCCGACACCCTGCCCTCGCTGGGCTTCAAGATCGCTACTCATTTGGCGAAAGAGCTTTCCAGGAAACTCCGCGAGACCGATGTTCTCGTGGGAGGTTAGATAAAACCAACGGGGCAAACCGCGAAAAATTTCAAACGGCCAATTATTGATCCCGGGTGCGGGCCGCCTCGGCCAGCATTTCCCGTATATTTTCCATCTGGCTATCAGCGGCAAAGGGCTTGAATATTTCCAGCGATTCTTTCAGCCGCGCGATCGCCTCTTCCACCCTCCCTTGCTCGAGATAAATTCTTCCCAGGTTCCCCATAATCGTGGCTTGCCCGATGAGATGATCCTGCTCGATATTAATCACGAGCGCCTCGTCGTAGGCGGAAAGCGCCTCGTCGAAATCGCCCCTGAAATAATGAATGTTCCCAATGTTGCTGAGGTTGGCCCCTTCCCCCTTGCGATTTTCAAGCTCTCGGTTGAGGGAAATGGCATTCTCATAAAATTCAAGCGCCCTGGTATATTGCTCCTGGGCGGAGTAGGCGATTCCCATCTGCCCCATGACCAGGGCCTCTCCGTTTTTGTCCCCCGCCCTTCGGCACATCAAGGCCGCTTCGTTCAGATTCTTGAGCGCCTCGTCAATTTCGTTTAATCTCGTCTGCGCGGCGGCGAGCGCCACAAGCGACCTGATTCGCGCGGCATCGTCGCCCGCACGAAGGAACAAATGCGCCGACTCGGAAAGATGATGCCTGGCGGCTTCGGCGTCCCCGAGTTTCCGGAACAACTGCCCCGCCCGGAGATGAAGGTTCGCCAACATCCCGGGGCTTCCCTCGGACCTCACGAACTTGATAGCCGAGGCAATCGCCTCGGCCGCGCGCCCGAACTCGCCCTTGGTTTGGTAGAGAACCCCCAGATTCCGGTTGATGGCAACCAGCATTTTCATGTCCGGCCCCGCCTCCCGGACCGCTTCCCGGCAATAAGAAATCGCCGGGTCGATTTTCCCCCGTGCAAAGCTGGTCGCGCCAAGAGCATTTAAAACCGGGCCCATGCGCTTAGCCCGCCGAAGCGACTCTTTCAGATGAGCCAAGGCGGCATCATGATCGCCCATCAAATATTCAAGGAGGCCGATTCGGAGAAATTCCGCCTCATCAACTTCCTGGCGCGCTTCCAGACGCTCCTGTATATCTTTCCAGGCGGAAGCGGCGACTTTATCAATACCACCAGGAAGGGTATCCCACTCCTCTTCAATCAACAGAAGATCGTCAGGACAATAATTGGCGATAAAATTCCGCACAATTTCGGGCATCGACCCACCCGTTAAGGGAGTAATGGCCGGCAGTGAAGGCGGGGCCGGCCGGGGAGAAATGGCTGGTTCCAGCGCTTCCTCGGCAGGAATTTTTCCTTCCCGGGGGGGCTCTGCTTCGACTTCTTCGGATTGGGCCGGGATTTCCTCCGAGTCAAATTCTCTCCGGGAAGCATCTTCGGAATCGCCTCCAGCCCCGGCAGGATCGCCGCCCCACCCGGCGGCGTGGGGTTCCGGCGGCTCGGCCCTCTCATCGCCGAAATCCTCAAAAAGAGCCGCGTTTCCAATCGATTCCTGCGGCATGCTCTCCGGGGTTTCGGAGCGCTCCTGCTCCAGAACGGAGAAAACATCAAGAGACTCCTCCGGGACATATCCTCCCGAAACGGGCTCCGGCGGTTCGGGCTCCTCAGATACAGGTCCCTCCGGGGCAGGTCCCTCCGGTTCGGCGGCGGGCAGGGCGTCATCCGGCTGGACGAAAGAGTGAGGCGCGGGTTCGGCCTCGAACGATTCCGAATCAATTGCCCGTTCAGGAGGCTCCTCTTCCATCTCCATCGGATCGAGAACCGCCCCCGTTGATGCTTCTTCTGTTTGAACGGGTTCGCTGCCGGCGCCGGCGGGCTCTTCTTCAGGCTCCGTCTCTTCCTCAAGCTCTTCGGGATCGAGGATTGCCTCGGCGGAGTCTTTGGAAATTTTTTCCAGCTCATCGCCGGGAGCGCTTTCCTCCGCCCCAAGCCCGGCGGGCTCCACCGGCCCGGTGGATGCCGCGGAAAATTCCTCCGGTTCATGAGATGCGAATTTTTCGTCTCCAAGATCGGTGGGCAGCTCTTGCGCCGATTCATCGGAATCGATGAACTCCGACCCCTCGGCGGCAAGATCGAAAGCCATGGGCTTTTCCTCGGACTCTCCCAAACTCGAGAAACTTTCATCTTCCGGTTCGGGAGAAATTTCCCCTTCGGTTACGGTCTCCTGAGCAGGTTCAATCTCATCGTCCACGAAATCGCTCTCCGCGCCCGGAGCGCCCGGAGCGGAGGGAGGCGGTTCAGTCTCCGCGAGAAAGTTACCAATCGCTTCGGAGGATTCGCTGTCCGAGGGAGACGAAAGCGAAATTTCCTCCTCTCCCACAGGGGCGGGCGCGCTTTCGGCCTCGTACATCACGGGAGCCTCGTCCGGCTCGTCACCGAACGACAAGGAATCAAGGGTAAAGGACGACCCATCACCCTCATCCACAGCCGGGATTTCTTGGGTGGAAGCGGATTCGCCGGGGGAGGGAGATTCACTGAGGTTTTCGGGAGCACCGACCGGCTCTTCCGGGACTGGCTCGCTGGTTAACGAAACCTGCTCCGATGATTCCTCAAAAGCGGGCTCCTTCGGGGCAAGCCCCTCTCCGGCCACGTCTTCTTGATCGACGCCCGGTTCGGCGAATCCGCCGTCTTCCGCCCGGTTGGTGGCGCTTTCGGCCTCGTACATCACGGGAGCCTCGTCCGGCTCGTCACCGAACGACAAGGAATCAAGGGTAAAGGACGACTCATCACCTTCATCCACAGCCGGGATTTCTTGGGTGGGCACGGATTCGTCCGATATAGAAACCGGCTCGCCGGGGGGCTGCTCCTCCGGAGCGGGCGCCGGGACGGGGGATTCATCTTCCTCGAAAGCTTCTTCCTCAAAGGAACGCGGCGTCTCCGAATCTTCCTCCCCGAAGGGCGGCGCTCCGGCGAATTCCGGGGCGGGCGGCTCCTCGGCTTCATCCACTCCTTCCGGGGGAATTGAATCCGCCGCCATATCGCCGGGCATATTGAAGGTCTCCGAGGCTTCGAGAGCCGATGTTTCGGGAGGCGATGCTTCAAGAGTCGATGCTTCGAGTGTAGAGGCTTCGCCGGGACCCGCCTCGGCCCGCCCCGGGGGATCGATGACGGTCATCCCCATCAGTTCCGCCACACCTCTCTGGAAAACAACTTCCTTGGCGGCGGGAAGCCCCTCCCACCACGGGACGCCCGGAGAAGAGGCGGCGGCTTTTTCATTCAAATCAGGTTCAAAATCCTCCGGGCCGCCAAAACCGGACGATACGCCCTGTGGATGAGCGGGCGTTTCAATCGGGCTTCCAGGAACGGAGAAATCGTCCTCCGCCTCACCCGCGGCGTAGGCGAGATCAGCCGTTTCGCGGTCTGTATCGGGTTTTTCGGGAGAAACAGGGCCGCCGCCAATCTGTTCCACCTGATCGTCGAGACCGAGATCAAATTCGGGAACGGGGTTCTTGCTGTCTCCGAATTCATATACTTCGTCGGTGTCCTCTCCCGGAGAAGACATCTCATCCCTGAGTCCCCGAATTCGATCCTCCAGCGCATTGGAGGCCGGGACGGGCGGATTTTCAGATGCCGGTTCAAGACCTGGCGCGGCGGCATCCCCGGCCCCCCTTCCGGAGATATCTTCGATCTCTCTTTCGGGATTTTCCCCACCGCCGATCTGATTTTTGTCAAAGTAGGGGTCCCAGGTTTCCTCGGGAAAATCATCCCTGTGCGAGCGCTTGTAGAACAGCCAGATGGCGATGAGCGCACTAACCGCCATCGCGCCAACCAGGGACAGGGAGGAATAGAGGCCCATTATCTTGAATCCCATTTGCGGAGCGCCCGGCCGGGGCGGGCTCCTGTGTGCTCTCCGTCTTCGACTACAGCTTCACCGTTCACGAGAACCATCCGTATTCCGGCGGGGTAGGAAACAGGCTTATCATAAGTCGCCGTATCCAGAATCCGCTCGGGGTCCAAAAGAACAAGATCGGCTTTCATCCCGGCCGCCAATCTTCCGCGATTGTTTATACCCAGCCGATCACAGGGAGCGGAGGTCATCTTTCGTATCGCTTCGGAAAAAGAAAACAGCCCTTCGTCTCTCGCCAGATTTCCCAGCACCGCCGGGAACGTCCCGAAATTCCTCGGGTGGGGTCTCCCCGACCCCAGGGGAGGCTCATGAGTTAAAGCGGCGGAATCCGAGCCGACCATCACATAGGGTTTTTCCATGACCCGGCGCATGTTTTCCTCGTTCATCATGAAGATGAGGATTTCAACGGACAGCTTTTCTTCGGCAAGGAGATCCATCATCGCTTCCGGTGAATCGACCCCTCTTTTTTCCGCGAGCCCCGCCACGGTGAGCCCCTCGCAAAAACTGTTTTCCTCCGTAAGGACCCGGCTGATCAAAACGCGATCCCAATAATCCGCGCCCGGATAAGTTTCCATCAATTCGCCGCGAATCCGGTTTCTGCTAGCGGGCTCGCGCAGCCGGGCCAATTTCTCATCCAACTGGCCATTATGGACCCAATCGGGCAGCAGGGCACTCAGATGGGTATTCGACGCTATATAAGGATATCGGTCGCAGGTAACGTCCTGACCCGACGACCTCGCCCCTTCGATCAACGCGAATGCCGCGTCCAGTTTATCCCAGTTTTTCTCTCCCGCGGTTTTCAGGTGGCTGATTTGAAGGGGAAGCGCGGCGTTCCGGGCGATTTCGATAACTTCCTCGATCGACTCCAAAAGCCCGGCGCCCTCGCTCCTCATATGGGTAGCGAGCAAACCGCCATGCCGCGAGGCGGTTCTGGATAGAGCCGTCAACTCCGAGCGATCAGCGAAACAGGCCGGGGCATAAACCAGGCCGGTTGAAAGACCGAAAGCGCCCGCCCGCATTCCCTCATCAACCAGACGATCCATCCGGGCGAGGTCGTCCGGCCCCGCGGGCCGATCACTTCCTCCCATCACGGTGGCGCGGAGAGTGTTGTGGCCGATAAGGGGGGCGTAGTTCACCGACACGCCAATGTCCTCGACATGGCGGAGGTACTCATCAAGGCGCGAAAAGGGAATCTCCAAACCGAACTGCTCGCGGTAATACGAGCGGCGCTCCTCGAGCTCCATCCCGCCGATAGGGGCGGCGGAATAACCGCAATTCCCGCCGACATCGGTCGTCACTCCCTGGCGAACCTTGGCCTCGGCCGTGGGGTTCATCAAGAGGTAATAATCGGAGTGGCCGTGGATATCGATAAAACCGGGGGTGAGGGCCAAACCCTCGGCGTCGATAACCCAGCGGGCGTTTTGAGCGCCCACCGGAGCGATCTCGGCGATGATTTCCCCTTCGACCGCCAAATCCCCGACATAGGGATCCGCGCCGCTTCCGTCATATACAAGCGCATTGCGAAAAAGGAAGTCGAACATGACACGCCTAGTCAGAGAAAAATTCCTGGACAGACGGACGAGAGAGGAGCCTCTCCCGTAAATTTACATGAAAGTTCTTTTCAAATCACCCCCGGGGCGGGGAGCCGGAAACCCATTCGCCGCCAGCAATCACTCTTGATACCTCCAGGGATCCCGGGTCGAGGAAGCAGATATCCGCCCTCGCGCCCGGGCGCAGGCAGCCTATTTCCCCCGGCGCCCCAAGAAGCCTCGCAGGGTTCCAGGTGGCGAGCGCCAGGATACGGCTATCGTCCAACGGGCACCATTTTTTAATCAGCGGGATCATCTCCCCGACGGATAAGCGGCTTCCGGTCAAAATACCTTCATGCTTAACGGCGAACCTGGAAGCTTGTGTATTTTCACTCCCTGAAAGCCCGCCGCCGGACACAAGGTCGGAAGTGAGAACCGTCCGGAACCAGCCTTTTATCTGGATAAATTCGGAAACTACTTTTGGGTGTACGTGGACGCCATCCGCGATGATGCCCGCCATTAGCCCGGGGTCAGAACCCACGGCCGCCATCGGCCCCGGGGAGCGGTGATCGGGAGGGCTCCCCTCCGGAGAATCGGCATCTCCGGGCGAGCCGTAGCGGTTATAGGCATGGACCGCGAACGCTCCTCCAGCGGATATGAACGCCTCCACCCTATGGTCCGAAGCCGCCGTGTGCCCCATCGCGGCCAGGACGCCGCGCTCCCCGAGCCAGCGGACCGCCTCGGGAGCGCCTTCGAGCTCGGGGGAGAGCGTGACCAGCCGGAGCCCCGGACGGCCCTCCGCCCCCCACCCCCCCGAGGCCTCCGCGATGAGTTCGATCTCTTCGAGATCAATCGGCCGGATGTGCTCGGGCGGATGCGCGCCCGCCATGATTTTTGAAAAATAGGGGCCCTCGAGATGTACGCCCAAAATCAAGGCGGCGGGGATATTTTCCTTTTCAAGAGTTTCCCACGCCTGGCGCACGGCCGAGGCCGAGGCCAAAAGATGGTCTTTCGAGGATGTTGTAAGGGTGGGAAGAAACGACGTGGTTCCGCGCGAGGCCAGTTCAAGGGCCATCGCCCTGACGCCGGCGGCCTCGCCGGCCATCACCGCGTAGCCGCCCAGGCCGTTCACTTGGAGGTCGATAAAACCGGGACAAGCCACCCGCCCGCCGAGATCCAGGGTTTCCGCATTTTGGGGTATTGGAAGCGAACCCAAAGGCCCGACATAAGAAACAACGCCCTGATCCACGAGGATCAGGGCGTTGGATATATGTTCAAGCGGCGATCTGACCGCGCATCCGGTAATCGCGATAAGCGGGGTCATGGGCACGGAGGAGAATGTTACTTTCCCTTTGCTTTCTTGAACCCCGAGCGGACGAAATCGTTCGCCTTGATGAGACCTTCGATATTCTTTTCCGCCGATTCAAGCAGGCTTCCTTCAAGGTGGTCCAAAATCAACCTGGCCGCGAGAGTATTCGCGCCCGGCACGGCAGGAGGAATTTCGAGGTCCGGGTTTTTAGAAAATTTCTCGACCTCTTTTAAAATTTCGCTTTCATCGTAAAGTTCGCTCTTGGCGTATTGATAGGCCAATTTTACGTAATCGCGCTCTTTTCGTTCCTGGTCCCGCGTTTCGCGGATAATGTTTTCCATATCGGTGGAGCTGGGTTTTTTAGTGGATTTTTGGCAAACCTTTTCGATTTCCTTGAAATACTTTGATTCGTTATAGCCGGACGGAAACTCGTCGCCCGGAATCTTGCTGCTGATCTCAAAACGAATTCCGTCGTCCACATAACGAGGCGGACCGATTTCATATGTAATTCCCTTGACGCTGAATCGGTCTCCTTTTTTGGGTTCGTACTTTTTTTGAAGATTCTTGGCCAACAGATTCAACGAGCGGGTAGCGACTTGGACAAAAAGTTGTTCTTGAAGGGTTGCCATTCTTTTTTACTCTCCCAAGATGCCTGAGCCAGATCTCGAATTTCAGGACACGAACCATGCCCAATAGATAAATAAGCGTCAAGGAGATGTTATTCTTTTCCGGAAGAAAACAAACAGCGAAAATTACAGCACAAAACAATTTAAATCAATATTTTACATGAATTTCTCAAATTAACCATACCCTGAATTTCATGTGCTAGTCTTGAATTTTGCTCGAATAACAAAAGGATTCCCCATGACCCAGGCAATCAAATTCCGGCTCGCGGGATATTCTCCACCGGACTCCACCCACAGCCAAGCCTCAATCCATTTCAAGGAGTGTCTTGAAAAGCGGTTGGGAAACGCTGTTGATGTCGATGTTTATTGGAACATTCTCGATTTTGGCTACCGCGCGGACGACCTTCTTTCGATGGTGGAGTGCGGTCTTCTGACGATGTGCTACTTCTCCACCAGTTATCTGACGAGTCTTTTTCCCGAGCTCTATCAGCTCGAGATCATCGACCTGCCCTTTGTATTTGAAAATGAAGAAAGCGCCCACTCCGCCCTCGACGGCGCGCTGGGAAAATATCTCACCGAAAAAACGGAAGAGCACACCGGATACCGCGTGATGGGTTACTGGGACAATGGATTTCGCCACCTGTCTAATCTACTCCGCCCCGTCCGGGCGCCCGCCGATCTCAAGGGCATGCGCATCAGGCTCCAGCCCAACGAGGTCCACATAAAAACTTTCGAGTTGTTGGGAGCCATTCCCGTCCCGGTCGATTTAAAAGAGGGGATCGAAAAAATCGTCTCGCACGAAGTTGACGCCCAGGAAAACCCCCTGGCGAATACCGTCACCTACGGGGTGACCGATCATCACAATCACATCACCCTGAGCGCGCATTTTTTCGGAGCGCGGGGTCTGTACATCCACAAGGAAAGCTTCGACTCCTGGCCCGAAGACGTGCGGATCGCCGTCCGGGAGTCGGCGCGCGAGGCCATCCGGGTCCAGCGCGAGCTGGCCCTTTCCAAGGAAAAAGCGCTTCGCATCCAACTCGAGGAAGAAGGCATCGAAATCGTTGACCTGACTCCACCGGAACGCAAGGTTTTCGTGGAGGCCGTCGAGCCCATCTTGAATGACGCCCGAAGCCGCCTGGGCGGGGAGCTTTTTCCCTTGATCGAGAAAGGCCGGTAATCGCCCCGAATTCTGGGCGCCCCGAATCTTGGGCACACCGAATCCCGGGATTGACCTGGTTCTTTTCGCGGGGTTCGTCATCCCCCAACCCGGCCTTATAATATGCGTGTAGACAAATCCCTGCCGGTTTGAGGAGATAGGCCAGCCCATGCATTTTTTCTATTTCGGCGCAATCCTTCTTGGAATCACCGTATTCGGAACACTCGGATACACTCTGATCGAAGGGTGGCCGCTGAACGAAGCGTTTTACATGACCATTATCTCCATCACGACCGTCGGCTACGGGGAGGTCAGGCCACTGAGTCCGGCGGGGAGAATGTTCACCGCCACGCTTCTCATCCTGGGTGTCGGGGCTGTATTTTATGTCATGGCGGGTATCGCCGAGATCATGATCGAGGGGCGGGTCCGTCAAATTTTCGGGAGGCGAAAGAGAGTGCGCGAAATTCATAAACTACACGGGCACCATGTCATTTGCGGATACGGCCGGATTGGATTTGTTATTTGCCGTGAATTCCGGCGGGAAGGCCGGGCCTACGTTGTGATAGAGAACAACCCGGAAAAAGCCGCGCAACTCATCGACGAGGACATCCACGTGGTCATCGGAAACGCGACCAACGACGATGTGCTTATCGAGGCCGGGGTGGAGCGAGCCGTCGGTCTCATCAGCTCCATGCCCACCGACGCGGAAAATGTATTCGTTACCCTTTCCGCCCGGCGGCTGAACAGGAGTCTTTTCGTCGTGGCCAGGGCCGCCCGGGACAGCGCGATTCCAAAGCTCCGCGATGCAGGCGCCAGCCGCGTTATCTCGCCCTATACGATGGGCGGCCTGCGAATGGCGGAATCCGTACTGCGGCCGAAACTGGCGAATTTCTTCGACACGATTTCGGGCTACACCTCGAAAGACTGGGATTTTGAGGAGGCCGAAATTTCCAGGGATCCCCCCCTGGTAGGGAAAACGCTCCGCGACTCGAGGATTAGTCAGGAAACCGGCGTATACATCCTGGCGGTTCGGACGGGAGAAGAAATGACTTTTAATCCGGGCGCGGATTATACCATCGCCGATGGGGATATTCTTTACGCCATGGGCCGCCCCGAGCAGATCACCGATTTGAGGGAACATTTCCTGAATGGCCCGGCCGCCGGAGCCACGAACTAACGAGCCGTCTGACGAACCCTCACCCGAGCGAATTCCAACCGACGTAGTTAATTGCCTCGCCGAGCCGCCGGGCGGCTATCGACCCTGCTTCCGTACTTTCTTTCATGCCGGAATCAAGACCGGAAATATGCGGAAATACACCCAGCAAGGGAGCGTCGCACAGCTCTTCGATGGCCGAGGGGTTTCGCCGCGTGGAGGGGGATTCCATCCCGGTCAAATCGTTCAGAATAATCCCGGCAACGGAAAGCCCCTCCTCCCTGGCCACCCGCACGGTCATCTGGGTGTCGTTGAGCGTACCCAGCCCCAGGGGAGCCACGATCAAAACATCGAGCCTGCACCGCCTCGCCACATCGCTCATCCGCGTCCCCGGCCCCAGGGGGACGAGAAGCCCTCCCGCACCCTCGACGAGAAGCGGGCCCGGCCGGGAGCGCAATTCACTGATGGCGTCCACGATTTTTTCGATCTCCGGCGGATTTCCCTCCTCCTCGGCCGCGTGCGCCGGAGCCATCGGAAGCGCATAGCGATACTGGCAAATCTCACTCAGGGGCCGCCCGTCGCCCGCCGCCGCCTTCAGCGCCGTTGCGTCCGCCGGATAAAGACCCTCGCTCTTTAATTCACACCCCGATTCCGCCGGCTTGTAAACGCGCGGCCGGCGGCCTTGAGCGGCCCACCGGAGCGCAAGAGCGCAAGCAACGACTGTTTTCCCGACGCCGGTTCCGGTTCCGGTCAAAAAAATGGCAGGATCACCCATGGGTCACGTTATGAACTCTAAATTTGAAAAATGGAGCGGAAATGAAGCCCGATAAAACCCTGGACCTCCTCGGAGAAATCTGCCCGATGACCTGGGTGCGGACAAAACTCGCGCTCGAGGAAATGAAACCCGGTGAAACCCTCGAAGTATGGCTCGACGAAGGGGAGCCCTCGACAAGCGTTCCACAAAGCGCTCAGGCCGAGGGCATTCAACTTGTTTCATCCGGGCCGGGCGAAAAAGGCGGCGTCGCGGTCCTGCTTCAAATCCCATAACCGGGTCTCCCGTAACATCTTTTTCGTCAAAAACCGCCGGGCGCCGGGGTTTCGGCGGGTTGAATATTCGTGGATACGACAAACCAAACCCCTGCGATCAGCGCCAGCACCGCGCCCATATGCATCAACACGATAAATCCCAGGGAGGGGAGAAGCCATCCGGCCAGCAATACCCCGGCGGTGGAACCGACCCCGAAAGTGGCGGCGCTATAAAGCGCCTGGCCCGTGTTCTTGATCGCATCGCCGCTCATCCGGTCTACGTATTGAACCGCTCCGACGTGGTATAGGCCAAAAGTAATGCCGTGAAGCGCCTGAATCGCTATCAGGATCGAGACATTCGTCGTCCAGGCCGTGAACTCCCACCTGAAAGCCGAGGCAAAAATTCCCAGGGCTATCATCGCTTTAAGCCCGATTCGGTTTTGAATGCTCCCGGCGAACCACAAGAAGAAAATCTCGCTGACAACGCCCACCGTCCAGGCCAGCCCGATAATAAAAGCCGATGAACCGAGTTCACCGAGATAGATACTGAAATAAAGGCCAAACGGCCCCGAACTCACAGCGGCCAAAATGGCGGCGCAAAAAAAATTGATCAGCTGTTTGTTCTTCAGGAGCTCTTTCAGATTGCCTCGAAAGCCGGACCCCGTTCCCTCCCATTCCCGGGGGAAGGCCGTGACCACGCCCATCAAAATCATCCCGCTAATGAACAACACGGGAAACATCAGGCTGATCGAATATACCTCGATAAGCCTTCCAACCAACAGCGCGGCGACAATAAACCCCAGCGAACCCCACCATCTAAGGCGGCCATACTCACCGCCGCTGGCCTCAACCTGCCGGAGCGAGACATTTTCCGCGATGGGGCCAATCGCCCCCCGGAAGGCCGAATACAGGGAAATCAGCACAAGAAAATACCAGAAGCCGCCCCGCCACCAAAAACCCAGGACGGCAAGGCTGCTCACCGCTACGCAGACAAGCATAATCACGCGGCAGCGGCGCAGCCTGTCGGCCAGCGCCCCGACCAGCAGAGGCACCAGAGAGGTCGATATCCTGGCCGCGGCGTTCAAATAACCGAGCTGGGCCGCCGTGATCCCAACCGAATGGTAGAAGACGTTCAGGAACGGGAGGGTGACGCCCACGCCGAAGAAATGGAAAAAATAAAACGCCGGAATCCGCCAGACGGCGGGCGCCCCAAACCCCTTTTTCATCTTCGCATCCTTGGCATCCCCGGCCGCCCCTCCTGTCATCCAGACCTGCTGCCATCAAGACCTACTGCCATCAAGGTCTCCCGCCATCAGGCCGGACGGCCTCACCCGCTATGCGCGGCCGGGACTCATCTTGACGCCGCGCCCCATGGCGCCAGGCCCCTTCGCCCCTTGACGCCGGGCCCCTTCGCCCCTTGGCGGCCCAGAATTCAGACGCCGCCCGGGGGAAATATAGACTATTTCGCCAATAACCCGGCCCGGCCTCCAGCTTCCACCCTCAACACCGGCCTCAACACACCCCCGCGGCCTCGATTCGCTCCCTGGCGAAGGGGCACCCCGATTCCAAATACCGCCCGGGGAATATAGACTATTTCTCTTAAACGGATCCGGGGCCGGGCCCCACCACCCCTTGGTGGTGGGTCATCTCAAATGTTTCTATCCGGCGGAAGATTTGTTAAAATTCCCGAACGCTCGAGGGGATTAAATCCTATATTAATATTTCAGAGGACCGAAGTCCGGTTACCTAACATTTTGTCCAGCAGGGGGGCGGAGTAATGAGCACAAAAGAGATCGAGACCAACGCAATCAAGATGGTGGCAGCCGGCAAGGGAATTCTCGCCGCGGACGAAAGCGACGGCACCATCAAGAAGCGCTTTGATTCGATCAATATCTCGTCCACCGAGGAAAACCGCCGCTCCTACAGGGAGCTTCTTTTCACCACCAAGGGCGTCGAGGAGTTCATCAGCGGCGTCATCCTCTTCGATGAAACGATTCGCCAAAGCGCCAAGGACGGAACCCCTTTTCCCACTCTGCTCGCCGGTCTGGGCATCCTCCCCGGCATCAAGGTGGACAAGGGCGCGAAACCGCTCGCCGGCGCTCCCGGAGAGACGGTGACCGAGGGCCTCGACGGGCTCCGCGACCGCCTGAAGGAGTACTACGATCTCGGCGCGCGGTTCACGAAATGGCGCGGGGTCATCAACATCGGCGAAGGACTCCCCACCCCTTACGCCATCGAGACCAACACCCATGCGCTGGCCCGCTACGCGGCCCTCTCGCAGGAAGCAAGCCTCGTCCCCATCGTCGAGCCAGAAGTCCTCATGGACGGCAGCCACTCAATCGAAACCTGCTACGAGGCCTCCGAGGCGACATTTAAATGCATTTTCGAGGAGCTATCGAAACAGCGGGTCCTCCTCGAGGGAATGATCCTCAAACCCAACATGATCCTCTCCGGCAAGGATTGCTCCTCGCGGGCGGGGGTCGAGGAGGTGGCCGAGCAGACCCTGCACTGCCTGAAAGCCACCGTGCCGGACGGCGTTACGGGAATCGCTTTCCTCTCGGGGGGACAAACCGACGAGGAGGCGACAGCCCACCTCAACGCGATGAACGCCGCCGGCCCCCACCCATGGGAGTTGAGCTTCTCCTATGGACGCGCCCTTCAGGCCCCTGCCCTGAAAGCCTGGGTCGGCGAGTCTGACAACGTCTCCAACGCTCAAAAAGTTTTTTATCATCGCGCCAAATGCAACGGCGCCGCGCGGTCCGGCTCCTACTCCGCCGAAATGGAAAAGGAAGTCGCCGCAGCATAAGGGCCAGCATCGCGCATCAGGCAGCCTGTGTTATAAAACATCGCCCATGCAACACCCTCTCCCGAAATGAGGCGGAGACCATGAGTTCACAAGCGGCAACGGCCGAGGCCGAGCTCAAAAAAGGAATTACCCTTGAGCGGCATGTAAAGGAAGAGGAGAGGAAATTTCCGCGGGCCCGGGGCGTTTTCACCACACTGATCAGCCAGATTTCTCTTGCCGCTAAAATCATCAACGCACAGGTGAACAAAGCGGGCCTCGTGGATATCCTCGGCCTGACCGGCCGGACGAATATTCAGGGCGAGGAAGTCCAGAAACTCGACGCTTTCGCCGATGAAGTGCTCCGCCGAGCCCTGGATCACCACGGGTCCGTCGCCGCGCTGGCCAGCGAGGAAATGGACGATCCCTATATCATCACCGGCGACTACCTCGGCGACGGAGAGTACGTTGTCGTCTACGACCCGCTGGACGGCTCCGCCAATATCGATGTGAACGTAAGCATCGGCTCGATTTTTTCCATCCTGAGAAGAAAGAACACGGACCGCGAGGCGACGGTGGCGGATTTTCTTCAACCCGGCTCCGAGCAGGTCTGCGCCGGATACGTGATTTACGGCTCCTCGACCATGCTCGTCTACACGGCCGGAAACAGCGTCAACGGGTTCACACTCGACCCCTCGATTGGTGAATTTTTTCTGTCGCACCCCGACATCAAGATTCCGACGCGGGGAAAAATCTACAGCATCAACGAGGGAAACTCCCTGAAGTGGGACGAGCCGGTGACCCGCTACGTCGCCTATCTAAAGGAAAGCGACAAGGCCTCGGGCCGCCCCTACTCGGCCCGCTACATCGGCTCCCTCGTCGCCGACTTTCACCGGAACCTCCTCAAGGGAGGCATATTCCTCTACCCGGGCGACAAGATGAATCCGAACGGAAAGCTCCGCCTTCTCTACGAATGCAACCCGATGGCCTTCATCGTCGAGCAGGCCGGAGGCGCGGCGAGCGACGGCAGGCGCCGCATTCTCGACATCGTGCCGGAGGAGCTTCATCAGCGCGTTCCCTTTTTCGTCGGCTGCAAGGAAGATGTGGCGGACGCCGAGCGGTTTCTTTCGGAGGAACTTGGATAGTGATAACACCAAATAAGGTCAAAACCCTGGCCCTTACTTCCATGCTGGCCCTTTCCGGGTGCGTTGGGGTCGATGACTACGAAAAGAAAGTTTCCGAGGCCTCTGGCCTTCGAAAGGATTTGGACATTTCCCGGACCCGGATCGCCTCGCTCCGCAGAACAATCGACGATATTAAAAAACAGATCGGGGACAGCCGGCTGGAAAACGAGGAGCTCGCCCAGTCGCTCACCATGTCCCGGCGCCACGGGCAAAAACTCGAATCACGATTGGCCGATACGCGGACCCGCCTTTCCTTTCAAAACCAGGAAGGCAAGGCGGCTCAAAAAGAAAGCTCCGTACTCAAAAGCGCTCTCGAAAAAAGCCGGGGCCGGGAGCAGACCTTCGAAAAATCCCTCGCCGGTCTACGCCAAAAGCTGGACCGCTTCGAGGACCGTCTTCGGCTCCAAGAGCAGCTAAAAAAAGACCTCGCCGCGCAATTTTCAAAGGAATCACCGTCGGGAATCGTAACCATTTCCCGCCGGGGTGAGAATGTCGTTATCACCCTCTCCAGCGCTATTCTGTTCTCCTCGGGGAGCGCCAGGATCCGTCCCAGCGGAAAAAAACATCTCAAAAAAATCTCACGGATTTTTCAGCGCTATCTCAACCGTGAGATCCAGGTTCAGGGCCATACCGACAACATCCCCATCAGCGACAGGCTCATCGAACGGTGGGAGTCCAACTGGGAGCTGTCGTCTTCCAGGGCGACACGTATCCTGCGCTTCCTCGTTGAAGTCGGGAACATCAACCCGAAACGGATTTCGGCGGCGGCCATGGGGGAATTCCGCCCCATCGCGAACAACTCGACCAAGGGGGGAAAGAAAAAGAACCGGCGCATCGACATCGTTCTTTTCCCGCCGTCGTCCTGACCTGATTTACCCTGACGGCTTCGCGTATTTTATCGCGCCTTGAGACGCCTCGCGGGATATTCACCTCACTCCCTTTGGGCTAATCCTTCACTTTTCGGCAATGGAAATATTCTATGATTATTGAACGCTTGGCCGTCGGTCAGTTTCAGATGAACAGCTATATCGTAGGCTGCGAGAAAACCGGAGAGGGTATCTATATCGATCCCGGCGCGGAGGTGGACCGCGTAATCGAGGCGGCCCGCGAAAAAGATATCCGCCTGACCCGCCTTGTCGGCACCCATGCCCACCTCGACCATGCCGAAGGCGTCGCCGAGACAAAGGAAAAACTCGGCCTTCCCTATTTTCTTCACGAAGCGGAGCTTCACAACCTCCAGAATATGCCCGCCACCGCGCGGGGGTACGGATTTCCGGAACCCGAGGTCCCCGAGGTGGACGGGTTTCTCACTCCCGGTGAGACTCTGACCGTCGGTCAAATCATATTCGAGATCAGGTTGACCGACGGACACGCTCCCGGAAACATCACCCTGTACTGGCCGGGCGATGGAAACGGTTCCGGTCATGCCATCGTTGGCGATGCGCTTTTCGCCGGCTCGATCGGGCGGACTGATTTATACATGGGAAACGCCAAAACCCTTCTTGACTCTATCCGTACACAATTGCTTTCCCTACCCGCCGACACTGTGGTTTATCCCGGCCACGGGCCCGAGACCACAATCGGCCGCGAGAAGGATACAAACCCGTTTTGCCAGGAAGGCGCTGAAAATCTTCTATGATTGAAATATCTCCTCCTCCCGCGGCCCATCCCCATCTTGGGGGGAACATCCGCTTCTGCGTTTCCTGCGGTTCCGAACTCGTCTATCGGACCTGGAAGGAAGGCGATGGCACGATGCAGCTTTGCTGCAAAAACCCGGAGTGCAATCACGTTCATTTTCTTGATCCAAAAGTCGCGGCCGGTGTCATACCGTCCATCGATGGAAAAGCCATCATCGTCCAGAGAGCGCACAATCCGGGCAAGGGTCTTTGGACTTTCCCCGGTGGCTTTGTTAATCGCGGCGAAGTAGTCAGCGAAGCGGCCGCCCGCGAAGCGAAAGAGGAGGCCGGCGTCGATGTGAAAGTGGGGCTTCTCATGGGCGTTTACTCTTTCCCGGGGAATCCAACGGTCTTGATCGTTTACGCGGGTGAAGTCATCGGAGGAGAGCCCCGCGCCCTTGCCGAGAGCACGGACCTTCGCCTTGTCCCACCCGATGAAATCCCTTTTGATGATCTGGCCTTCGATACAACGCGCGCCGCTTTCCGCGACTGGCGTTCCTGGATTGGCGGGCAACCCCCCGGCGCGTGATCATTCCTTCGCCCAGCCGCGGATATTTCCCAAACCCCACATATAGTCCAATTTCCTGATGACCTCCCCATATATCGATTTTCATACCGTCCAGTTTTACTAACCATAATTCATTATAAAACAATAATATACAAGTTTTCTTACATAAACCACGTTAGGATATTTTGCCGCTCGAAAAAAAATATACGAATATTGATATAAATATCAATAACTTACGGTGCTCACTTAAAATTTTACTTGAGATAACGCCTCCTTCTATATAATATCCATGGTGTTCCCAGATTCGCCCAGAAGCAGAGTTTTTCATGACCAACCTGGAAAGAGACCTGTTTTCTCTCGTGACCCTGGTCAGT
The DNA here is from genome assembly GCA_029937135.1 of Nitrospinota bacterium. Classification (GTDB taxonomy): domain Bacteria; phylum UBA8248; class UBA8248; order UBA8248; family UBA8248; genus UBA8248. Next base: position 12,493 of record JAPYQX010000001.1, on the reverse strand, counting down.
AATGTGACCGAAGCGTATTCGGCCTGCCTGTTTCTCGAAAATAAACGCCGGAAAGAATTCCAGCTCACCACTTTTCACAGCCTGAGCCCTCACATCATTCCCAATGCTTCGATCAAATACGGCCAGGGTTTCATGGGCTGGGTGCTTAAGAACAACGAACCGCTATGTCTCAACCAATTCAACAAGGACACAATCGTTCTCGGCTACTACGGCCGCGACGAAGACATCAAGACCTTCATGGCGACCCCCCTTCCCTCGACAATGACAACAGGGGTCCTCGCCGTTGACGGTAAAAACCGGTGGTCCTTCACCAATAAAAGCCAAAAAATTCTAGCAGGGTTCGCCCAGCAATTCGCTTACCTGGTGGACGGCGCTCTAATGGCGGCGAAAGTTGAACGCCGGAGCGTCAACATCGATTCGTTCGGCATCTACCTCGCTTCGCTGCACTCTTGCGATAGCGAGGATCAACTGCTAAACGCGATCTGCCTTGTACCACGCGAATTGGTCCCCTTTACCGCCTGCTTCCTCGTTTTAAAAGACGAGGAAGCAGGCGTTTCGCATCTTGTCAGCACCTCCGGGTTCGGTGAACTTTTCATGGATAAAATCGAGATAAGCGACCGCTCCAGCGTATCGGGCTACGTCCTTACGAAAAACGAGCCTCTAAGGCTTCCCGACCTGAAGAGAAGGCCCCTGTTCCAGAAAGGCGAGCCGGATTTCGGCGCGCGCTCGGTGGCGGCTGTTCCGTTGGTCATCGACGGCAAGTCGATTGGCGTTCTCGGGTTCATCAATCGCCAGCGGGGCCAGTTCGACTCCTATGCGCTCAAGCGCGCTGAGGTGATTGCCGTGCCCGCGGCGGACGCCATAGCGCGCGTGAGACGAGAGAAAAAATGGCGGCAGCGGGCGGAATACGACCCCGCCACCGGTGGGAGGAACCTCGAATTTCTCCGGACCCGCATGGATGAAATTCTCCGGGACGCCGGCCCGCGCGGGCGGCGCGTCGCCTTGCTGGACATTGAGCCCGACAATGTAATTTCCATCCGGAACGAATACGGGCCGTCCGGCCCCGAGGAGCTGACCCGGCACCTCTTCGATCTGCTGGAGCCCTTCGCAAGGGACGGGGATATTCTGGTCCGCTACGAGGGCCCGCGGTTTTTCCTGCTCCTTCAGGGAACCTCTATCGAGCACGCGGAGGCGGTGGCCGAGCACATCCTGATGGCAATCAACGAAAACCCCCTTCAAATCGGACAAAGGGAGATTATGCTCAGCGCCTGCGTGGGCGCCTCGTGTTTCCCGGAAATCGCCGGCGACGCGGACGGTCTGTTCCTGGCCTCCTCGAAGGCCCTCAAGTCAGCCAAATTCTCGGGAATCAATCAGATGTGTCTTACAGGGGGGATGACATCCAATGCTCTCATTTAATCGCTTCAGATCGTATTTTGGCGCGAAAATTGCCATGGATCTCGGAACAGCGAACACGCTGATATACACCAAGGAAAAGGGTGTCGTTCTCGACGAGCCCTCCGTCGTCGCGCTCAACTCGGACAACGGCGGCGGCGTCGTCGCCGTCGGAAAACGCGCCAAGGAGATGTACGGCCGGACCCCCGACAGGATCAAGACCGTCCGCCCCATGAAGGACGGCGTTATCGCCGACTTCGATGTAACCAAGGCGATGATCCAGTATTTTATCGGTTCGGTCATTTCCAAAAGGCGGATCGGCCAGCCGACAATGATGGTCTGCGTTCCTTCGGGCATCACCAGTGTCGAGATGAAGGCGGTGATCGACTCCTCGATGCAGTGCGGCGCCGGAAAAGTTCACCTCATCGAGGAACCGATGGCGGCGGCCATCGGATCGAAGCTCCCGATTCAGGACACTACCGCCTCCATGATCATCGACATCGGGGGCGGAACCACCGAAGTGGCGGTCATCTCCCAGTTCGCTATCGCCTACTCGGAGTCGCTTCGCGTGGCGGGCGATGAGATGGACACCTGCATTCAGCGCTACGTGCGCCGCGAGCACGGCCTCTCTATCGGATCATTCGAGGCCGAGCGGATCAAGATTGAAATCGGCTCGGCGGCGCCTCTTGCCGAACCACTCGAGGGAGAAGTCGCGGGGATAAACGTGAAGACCGGCATTCCCCGCTCCATCCTGATGACCGACACCATGATCCGCGAGGCGCTGGAAAGCCCCGTCCGGGCAATCGTCGAGTCGATTCGCAACGCGCTCTCGAAGTCGAGCCCCGAACTCGCCGCCGACATCCGGCGGCGGGGAATCGTACTGGCCGGCGGCGGATCGCTGCTCAAGGGCCTTGGCTCGAGGCTTCACACCGAAACCGATCTGCCCATCTTCCGTGCCAAGGATCCCCTGACCGCTATCGTCCGGGGGACGGGATATGTACTCGATAATTTAGCGGACCTCAAGAAGGTCTGCTTGAATTAAAAGAAATTAAGACCCCCCCCAAAGCCGAGGGCCCATCCCCCTGCAATTTCTTGGGCCCTCGGCCCTTCCTTTTTTGGGCATCCGATAAGTAACGAATTTTTCTTTCGCACCAGGCATCAATTTTCTCCCAAGCAACAAATAATATTTTTCCCTCGGGCCAAATAACGATTTTCTCCTCCGCGCCAATCGGTTAGACTGCGCGCGCTTCGATTAGGTGCGCTTTTATCGATGCTTATCAGACCATAATATCTCATTAACGAAAGGAATTACGCCGATGCCTTTCACGCCAAAAACCGACTCGGTTCTGCTCGAAGCCTCTTTTGAGGATGCGAAGCTGGTCTACAGGACACTTCACCGCCACCTGCGGGAAAATCTTGATCTCATGGATTGCGAACTCCTCGACGACCTCCAGTGCGCCCTCCAGGAAAAAGCCCAGGCCGAGGGAGTGGACATCGCCCATCACAGCGCCTGGGACCTCTGGCTGGGCAACACCGATATTATTCCGTGCGAGGAGCGTGTGAAGCGCAGAGAGGTTCTTTAAAGCAGGACTAACCTTTTAACGCGAATTTCCCGAAGAATTTCCGGGCCGCCGGGGAATTCCCGGCAGCGAGATGATTTTCGTCCGCGAGGCAACTCACTCCCCCGGGCCGGGGCCGAAATTGAATTCGGTTTCGGATTCGTGATCATTCGGAAGCGGATTCTGATTCAGACTCGAAACCGGATACTTTTTCGGGATCATTCCGAAGCTGATTCATCCACCCGGATTTTTCGCAGGATGTGGGCGTCCAGATACCACTTCAGGGCCCTGACCTCCCGCTCGTTGCACAGAACCAGCGCCAGCGCCATCCGAGTCCACTCCGGGTTTCGCCCGCGCCGATCCGAAATCAGAACGCCGCGGCACCCGTTGAGCCAGACCGAATCGAACTTGAGCCTGCTCCCCATCCCCTTTGAAAGCGAAGAGAGCTCCTTGGCCACAAAATCCTGGCCGCTTGTCCGCTCCGTCTCAAGCACCATCTCGGCGTTTTTCCAGATAATCTGCTGAAGCAATACCGCATCCTTCATCCGGAACACCTCGATAAATCGGTCAAACACCCGCTCCGTTTTTTTATCGGCGGCCAGCGGAACAAAGGGCACGGTCGAGCCCCACCGCTTGCGGGCCGCCGCGCGGACGCTCTCCGCCTCCCGCGCGATGTCGAACACCTCCTGAATCGTGACATGAAGCGCGGCGGCGGCAACGCGGTCCCCGTCCTCGAAACCATCCCGGAGCACAACCAGCGCCCGCTGCTCGGGCGTCATGTATTGAAGCGGAAACAGAAAATCGAGCGTCGCGCCGGGCCATCCGTCCCCGCCCCCCACCGGCCGCGAATCGGCGTCCGCTCCCGCCCCGGTGGTCTGAACCAGGTCCGGAAGCTCGAACGCATCGGCCTCGATAGGCTTGCACATCATTCCCATCGCCGCTTCGGTGGCGGCGATGTGGAGCCACTCGTGATGATCCTCGATATTTTCAAGGGCCGGACCCATCTCCACGACGCGGAGCATCGTCTCCTGGGTGATATCCTCGGCGTCGAGAATACTCCCGGTGAGCCGGTAGGCGTGGTGGCTCAGGATCCCCCAGTATTTATGGGTGTACTCATCGAGATTGATCACGGCGCACCTTTTGAATATTCATGACAAAGGGAGATGAAAGCACTCATGCCGGAGGAACTCATATCGGTTGGATTCATGCCGGAGGGATTCATGTGGAGGGCGCGCGGCTTCAGGCCGCCGCGAACATTTCCCGAAGGTCCGGGGCGGCGGTAAGCGGGGCCTCTGTCTTTGATCGTACCTCCTCCTCGCTGACGCCCGGGGCCAGCTCCTTCAAGACGAGACCGTTTTCCTCGACGGAAATAAGGGCCAACTCTGTGACGATAATATCCACCACCCCTTTCCCCGTAAGAGGGAAAGAGCACTCGTTCAAAATTTTCGGCTCCCCCTTTCGGGTGCAATGTCCCATCGTGATGATGACCTTCTTGGCCCCGACGACCAGATCCATCGCCCCGCCCATTCCAGAGATCATCTTTCCAGGCACCGCCCAATTGGCCAGATCCCCGTTCGCCGCCACCTGCATGGCACCCAGAATCGTTACGTCGATATGCCCGCCGCGAACCATGGAAAACGAAGTCGCGCTGTCGAAAAACGACGCGCCCGGCATCAGCGTCACCGTTTCTTTGCTTGCGTTGACGAGATCGGCATCCTCCTCCCCCTCGAAGGGAAACGGGCCGACCCCCAAAATTCCGTTTTCGGAATGGATCGTGATCCCATGCTCGGGGGGTATGAAATTACTCACGATGGTCGGAATACCGAGACCCAGATTGACATAGCCCCCCCGAGGGACTTCCCCGGCGGCCCGGCGCGCGATTTCATCTCTCGTCAAAGCCATCGGTGTCCTCGGCTAGCGGCCCGTCCGGGGCCTGTTGGTTTTGATTTCAATCGGCTTTTCCTTTTCGTCTGCGACAACCAGACGCTGAACAAAAATTCCCGGCGAATGAATCCGTTCCGGATCGAGCTCCCCGGCCGGGACGATTTCCTCGACCTCGGCGATGGTCACCTCCGCCGCCGTCGCCATCGCGGGGTTGAAATTCCGGGCGCTCATCCGGTAGATGAGATTTCCGGTCTCATCCGCTTTCCAGGCTTTTATCAGCGCGAAATCCCCCCGAATGGGCATTTCAAGGATATGCTCGCGGCCATCGATAGAGCGGCTTTCCTTTCCATCGGCGACAACGGTGCCCGTGCCAGTGGGCGTGAAAAATCCGCCAATGCCGGCCCCGCCAGCCCTGATTCTTTCGGCGAAGGTTCCCTGGGGGATCAATTCGATTTCGATCTCATTATTCATAACCTGATCTTCATAGGCCTTGCAGGCCGGACCCACCCTGGTGGCGATAATGCTCTTTACCTTTTTCGCCTCGAACAAAAGTCCGGCGCCCCAACCGTTCATCCCTCCGGCGTTGCTGACAATCTCCAGGTCACCAGCGCCAACCCGATCGCTCAGCGCCTTGCACAAATTATGAGGCATCCCGCAAATACCGAATCCGCCGATCAGGATTCTGGCACCGGCGGGAATATCCGCGACCGCCTCCGAAGCGTTCTTGAAAGTTTTTGCCATATTTCCATGAATAGCCGGATGGGCCCGTAAGAAGAACCCTCCAGCACACTCCCTCGTCAAGAGTTAATTGATTCGATCAACGCCGCTGGATGAATATTATAACTTGTATTCTGGTTTGCGAGAAATTAACTACGGCTTTCAGGCAACGGCAGGATCGCAACCCGGTCAATCATCGGACCATCGCCAAAAGGGCATTGAAAACTTTCGCTCGTTAAATGACCAACCGGACTCCGCCCAGCTCGGCCTGGCTGTAAACCAGCTTGCCGCCAGGCGACCCGATAAACATCAAGTTGGCCGGGATGTTCCACTTTATTGACAATTCCTGGATGAGATCGGGGCTGAAAGTTCCTTCGACAATCACGAAATCGATGTCGATATCGGGGTAGGTTTCGGAAAGGAATTTCAGATCGTCCTTGATTTTATCGGGCACTTCTTTTTTGTCGGCGACAACAGTTACGATTTTTATCCGGTTGGCATGTTCGTTGTCTCGAACATAAAGGACCGCGTTATTCAGGTTGGAGACGTTATCCCCCCGTGTGAAAAAAACCACCTGTTGGGAATTGATTTCTTCGATTTTGTGCCTGATGGAATCGGTGACTCCGCCCAGTAGGTTATAAAGAGACGCGCTGATGATGCGCACCAGGAACAGGCAACCTTTCAAGAGCGTGATCCGGGTGAGCATAATCGCGATGATCAGCATCGATGGTATAAAATAATTCAGGAAAACGCGCAGATACGGCGGGTTCATGATCGCGTTGGCGACCAGGCCGACAAGAACGGCAACGATGCCGACGATGACGGTGGTCCATCCCGCCCGTGAAGGCCGGGGGAGGCGCTCGCGCTTCACTTTCAACAAGATGTTTCCGAGGGCGAACAACGCCATGACGGAGAGAAACGAAAGGGTGTACACCCCGGCGAGCGCTTTAAGCTCGCCCTTCGTAATCAACAAAACGGAAACGGACAGAATAAAGAAAACGATTATAATCCGGTGAAAAGTATGGCGCCGGTTGGTCTTCAGAAGCGTCTGAGGCAGGCAGCGATCCAGCGTCATCCTGAGAATCAGGCCGTTCACGCCGACGTAGCTGGTCAACACGGCTCCGCTGAGAACAAGAGCCGCATCGATGCTGATCATCCAGGCGAGCCAGGGCCCCCCCGAGATCTCCCCCATGTAGGAAAGAAGCGCCGACTGATGAGAGCCGACCTCGCCGATGGGAATGAGCGCGAGGGCCAGAAGCGCCATGGCCGGGTTGAACACCGTCACGGCAATCCACATGTTGCGAAGCGTTTTCGGGAATACGCCTTCGTCCTGTTCCTCGACAAAATTAGCGGAGCTCTCGAACCCCGAAACACCGAGCATGGCGGCGGCGAATCCGAATATCAGCGCCGTCGTCAGACCTCCCGGCGGGGACATTTGAAGATTCTCGAAAAGGGTGCCCAGCCCGTTCGTGAGCAAGAACCCCCCACCGACCACGATCAATAATGTGAGGGTGACGATATGGATGATGAATATAACCACGGCCACGATTGACGACTCGCTGATTCCGACTATCGAAAGGACCATGAACACCGCCAGCAAGGCAATCGTGGCGGGGATGATCGGTAATCCGCTCCAAAGCGACTGGACATAGTGCATGGCCTCGCTCGCCGATATAACGGCCGTCGCCATGTAGGAGAGAATGGTCAGGCATGCGGCGATCGAGGCGCGGGATTTACTGGTCGTGTTCAGGAGGGCGTTATAGGCCCCGCCATTGAGCGGCAGGGCGCCGACAACCTCGGCATAAATGGAGCGGTAAAGGTACAAAACCCCCGCGACCATCAAAAGCGAAACAGGCGCCCATTTCCCAGCGTAGATAATCGCCAGCGCCGAAACGTAGAGGCACGAAGAGGTAATGTCGTTTCCGCAGATGGCCGTGGCGGAAAGTTGGCTCAGCCTGTGGGCCTTGAGCTTTATTCCCTGTTTTCCCGCCGTCCCGGAACCCTCTTCGAGGCCCGGCTGTTGGTGGGCTTCCTGGACTCCGGTCATTTTACGACCCCCATCCGGTAGCGCCAAATTCATCAAATCCGATCCGCCGCATCGATCAGTTCACCCCGGCGAGAAATCGGGTGAGAGCCGGATTGAATATCGCGGGCTCCTGCACCGGAGGGAAGTGACCCGACTTGGGACAAAGAACCACTTTCGGTTTTCGGGAAAAACCCGCTTCGAGGATTTTTTGACCTTCGCTGGAAAACCGGCGGCTCACCCCTCCGCGAAAGACCAGGACGGGCGCTTTCACTTTTTTAGCGATTTTTTCGGGAAAGTAATCGCCCGCGGCGGACGCCTGGAACCCCCGGAGGCGAATCAGCCGATCCGCCTCGAAAGGCATTTTACAGGCCGCGCCCGCGCCCTCGGTGTCCATGATGTCCCGGACGAACCGGGATAGATTCCTGGCGGGCCAGTGGCATTCCTCGGATTCATTCCAGAATCGCCGGGCTTCCTCGATATTCTCGAACCGGTGGGGGCGCTTCTTCGCTACATCGAGATTGCCCCGGTTTCCCTTCGGGTTCCGGACTGTCGGGTCAACGAGCACGACGCTCGCGACGCGATCCGGGTCCATCTCGGCGACCTTGAGCGCGATTGAACCGGCGAACGAATGGCCCATTACCGAATAGCGGTTGATGAGCAACGCATCGATCAGGCGGATGGCGTCCTGGGCAAAGTCCACAGCCGCGTCACCTCCGCCGGGGTCCCCGCTCCGGCCGTAGCCGCGCATATCCGGGCAAATGAACCGGATCGTCCCGATTTTTTCGGCGGTATTGAGCCACATTCCACCCTGGGACAGGGAGCCGTGAAGCGCGATCACGGGCGGGAGCGACTCCCCCCCGGCCGGGCGCCAATCACGGTAGAACATCCGGTTGTTCGAGACCGTTTCAAATCCGCTACGCCAGTTTCCTTTGCTTTTCATTGAAATTGTTTCCTTATTTCATTTTCGGTGCACCAACGCGCCTTCGTTTCGGACAGACACAAAAAAACGCCCGCCGGTTATTGGCAGGGAAAAAACCGGTTTTTAATTTGGCAATGAAGGGTATCCTACGAAGATGGGCTGTCCGTATACGTCATTGTCTTCTCGCTCACCGTATAGCGGCCACCAGGGGATATCGGCTGGAAGACACTGCAGCGTTCGAGTTCACGGGCGTAGATATGAAGGGAAATCGCTGTCTCGCCGGACCGGTTGTTGACCGAATGGATATCGGCGCAGCCACACACGCACGCGCTTGTACCCGCGCTGGGAACATGCGGCGGCTCGCTCCTCAGGGCTACCTCGCCGGAGGCGATGTCGGCTCCGTCGGAGAAGAAATTCATCACCTCGAGGCTTCCCTGAATCATCCCGATCATCCCCCAGGTCCCGTCGTGATCGTGAATCGGGGTGCCCTGCCCCGGGGCCCACACCATGGCCGCCAGGCAAAAACGATTATCAGGGTTGGTATGGAGGAGGTGGCGCGCATAGCCCGTCTCCGAGGGGCGCATGGCCTCCTCCGGGAGAAAATCCTTCGCGGCCAGCAACCGGCGCAACGCGGGCTCGGCGGATTGGATGAATTTACGGTCCTCAAGACCCTGCCCCGATATCGAATCAAGCTCCCGGGCCAGGCGGGCGATGGGAGCGGTGATGGGTATGGCCGTGGATGATTTGGTCAACGAAAAACCCCTCGCGGCGCGGCTTTGTCTGTGGCGCGGTGTCATTTACAGCGCGGTGTTATTACTCTGCGGCACCGTTTGTAGCGGGGTGCCGACGGAACCAACTGGCCCAATTGGAGCATATGTCGCCGGGGATGTCGAGAATAAGAACGGGTGAAATCCGCACCTGCGCGCCGAGTATATATACCATAATCCATTAAATATCAATTGTTTATTAAGCTTCGACTACAATTAACGACCGCATCGAATAATAGCGGCCAAATGGGGGACTCGCGTCTTCAGATGCCGGAACCCGCATATCCGTACTCTTATAACTTATTGATATATTTATCGTTGCGTTTTCCCGCGCGGTATGTCCGGGGTTCGCACCTCAATCTCCCTCGAAGGGGTTCGTCCCCCACTCCCAGCCAGGCTCGGCAATGGTACCGGGACAGCTCGCGGACTCCAGGAGGGCAAAGGCGTTCATGAGCGCCCAACGCTGCTGGGCGGGATGGTCCGCCTCGCCCAGCGGGTGCCCCATCTGCCAGGGGAGAAATACCGCCCGGGGCGGGCGTATCTGCCCGGTGATCTCGCGGACAAGGCTGATTAAAACGGTGGGAAGGCCCGCCCCCTCGATAACATTTTGAATCAGCCCGACCGAGCGGTTGCAGAGCCCTCAGGCGGGGGTGAGGAACACGCAGTCCGGCCTCCGCGGCGATAAGCCGTCGCGCCGCCTCGGGCGCCGTCTCCTCGATAAGCCGATCAACCAGCGGGCCGTCGATATGGCCCATGAAACCCAAATGGAGCGAAGCCCGCCCCGCAATCCGGCCCTCCCCGGCGAGTTCCCCGAGCCGGTCGAGGGGGAAAACCACGTTGATATCCCGATCAGCGCTCCTGTGATCGTAATAGTTGTGGGTAATCGTGAGATCGCCACGCGGCGATTTGTCCGGAATTTCACGGAAGGTGGGATCGCCGTTCGGATTTTTCATGTCAAAGGGCGGCTGGTCCCTCAGGTGCACCCCCGACGTCGTCACAATCGCCACGCGGCACTCAGCCAGCGGTTTTCCGAGCGGAGTCCGAGGGTCGCCCGCCGTGAACCTCCGTCCCGCGGCCCATTTGCGCACCAGCACCGGATACCGCCCGAGCAGGCGCGCGGCGAGTTGATCCCCCAGCGCCCGGATGCCCATGGGATTAAGCCCTAAAACGCCCCTACTCCGAGGGTTTATGATCCGGGTGGCCGCGCCAGTGCCGGTGGGTGGATTTCGTGTCGTCGCCGTAGCGCACCCGGAAGAGCATTGTCCGCTCCGGGCCGTTTTCGTATTCGTGAAACTCCCCTCGCGGATGAACCACGAACGAGCCCGGTGTGATGTCGATTTTCCCATCATCGGTCGTCATCACCCCGCCACCTTGGTAGCAAAAATAAACTTCCGTCGCGTCGTTATGGGCATGATAAGGGCTGATCTGACCCGGCTCCCAGCAGGCGACCGTCACGTCACCCTCGGCGAATTTACCCAGAATTTTTTCCACATGTTTCTCGGAATTCCACTCCTGCTCTTTGTTCAGATCGAACGGATGCATTACGCTCCCCTTAAATGTTGGATAAAAAAGAAATCGGTTTCTCTGGCTCCCAATATCATACCTCAGCCATCCCGCTGGGGCATTCCGGATATTCACCGGCTGGCTGAAAGTGGCCGCCTTCGGAGGTGGGGAGACATCCCCTAACCTGAGTCCAAGCCCGGGCCTGAAAAATCTTCGGCCAATGCCAGAACGCGGACCATCATTTCAGGCCGAAGCCCCCGCGCCAGCCAAACCAAATCGTCAAAAGCAACGGCAATGCAGCCCTCCGTCGGGGCATAATTCTCGGCCGCTATATGAAGAAATATAGCGCTGCCCCTGCCCGGCTCTGGCGGGTCATCGTTATGTCCGAGGACAATAAAAATGTCGTAGAGATTATCCTCACGCCATAGTTTTTCATGGCTTCCTGGATAAGGAACCTTCACATGCCTGTTGTAGTGGGGATCGCCGGGATCGTCGCACCAGCCGTCATCCTCCAAGATGGGCCTGACCAGAAGCCGGGACTCAAAAGGGTGAACGCGGTCCGCTCTCCACCATATTTCCCGCACCGGAAAATCACCGGCGGGCGTCGCCCCGTCGCCCTCTTTTTTATCGGTGAATACGCCGCTTCGCCCCAGAGCGCATTTTATGTTTTTCCCGCGCCAGAAAAGCTCCCCGACGGGCGATACGATGAGTTGGGAATCCAAGCTCTCCGAAATGATTCCGTCTCTCCCGGCAGACCTGCTACGGCGTCTGCATGAATTTTAAGACGTTGCCGTCCGGGTCCTGGCAAAAGAAGATGAAACCGCCCTTCATCGGGCCGTTAGGCACCTCGGCGGGGGCGGGCGACCACATCTTGACCCCTTTTGCCTTCCAGTCAGCGTAAAGAGCCGGGCCGTCATCGGTCAGAAAACCCACCTGGGCGCTGCCGATGTTGTTGGGACTCGTCTCGACCCGGGCCCCGCTGCCGGTGACGTACTGCATCAACTCGAAATGAATGCCGTGGCCGTTCATATGGACGACGCGAAGGGTGGCCCCCGAAACGCCGGTCACGGCCTCGGAGAATTCAGGGGTGCGCTCGGAGTCGGACTGCACCTCGAAGCCCAGCATATCTCCGTACCATTTCGCGGCCGCACCAGCGTCGCTGACGGTGATACTGATATTATGAAATCCCGTAATCGCCATGTCAGATTTCCTTTTCTCAAAATATGAAAGAGCAGTCTCCCGCCGCCGGTGCGCGGCGCAACCTTTCTGAAATTTTTAATCCCAAATCACCGCTAGCATATATCCCCCAGCCCCGCTTGATATTCCCCGAGACCACCAGCCCGCCGGAAGGCTAGTTCTTCGCCGCCCGGTCGATGGCTTCCTTCAAATCATCGGCCAGAGGAGAGCCGAGGCGAACGAGCGCCTGGTAATCGGCGAGCGCCGCGCGGCGGTTGCCCACCTTCAGATGGGTTGCGCCACGGTATTCGAGCGCCGGCGCGTAATCGGACTTAATCGACAAAGCGCGGTCGTAGGCCGCCAGGGAATCCGCCAAGCGGCCAATCTGGCGAAGTGAATAGCCGAGCATATTAAACGACTTGTAGTCCCGGTCGTCCTTTTCCACGGCACTTTTAAAAAGGGCGGCGGCGCGATCAAAGTTCCCGACCTTTGCCTGCTCGCGGCCCTGTTCGTAGGCCGAAACCGTGGGCGTCTCGGGCGGGTCGGAGTC
>JAPYQX010000224.1 GCA_029937135.1 Nitrospinota bacterium | reverse complement strand
GGCCGACATCGTGCGGATTGAGGACGACGCCCTTGTCTCCGATGCCGCACCCACCGACAAAAAGACAACCTCCAGGAAAAACGGCCATTATGTCCTGCCGAAGCTGGACCTTTTCGCCGAGCCCGAAAGCAGCGCGCTCATCGTTGACGAGGAGGCCATCCGGGAGAAATCCACCCTCCTCGAGCAAACGCTCCACGAATTCGGGGTCGAGGGCGAAGTGAAAGAGGTCAAGACCGGCCCGGTCATCACCATCTACGAATTCGCCCCCGCGGCCGGCGTGAAGGTGTCCAAGATCGCTTCGCTGTCGGACGATCTCGCCCGGGCCCTTTCGGCCATCAGCATCCGCATCGTCGCCCCGATTCCGGGGACAAACGTGGTCGGTATCGAGGTGCCCAACGCCAAGCGAAGGGCGGTGCGGGTGAGGGAGCTTCTCGCCTCGCGCGAATTCGGGCGAGCGAAGGAAAAACTCACCCTCGGCCTGGGGAAAGATATCCTCGGCCGCACGACGATCACGGACCTGGCCAAGATTCCCCATTTGCTCATCGCGGGCTCGACCGGCTCGGGGAAGAGCGTGGCCATGAACATGATGATCTCCAGCCTTTTGGTGCGCTGTCACCCGCGGGAAGTGCGGTTTTTGATGATCGACCCGAAGATGCTCGAATTTTCGATATACGAGGGTATCCCTCACCTGCTGGTGCCGGTCGTGACCGATCCCAAGCGGGCGGCCTCGGCGCTTCGGGGGGTAGTCGCCGAAATGGAGCGGCGCTATCAACTGATGAGCAAGTTTGAGGTGCGCAACATCGACGGCTACAACAATCTTGTTTCCGAATTCCTCGGTCCCCGGGAGGAGGCCCGCCGCAGGAGCCAGCACCTCGACGAGGGAGAGCGTGTGGACGACGCGGAAAACCCCGATTTCATGCCATATATCGTTGTGGTCATCGACGAGCTGGCGGATTTGATGATGGTTTCATCGCGGGAGGTCGAGGAAACCATGACACGCCTGGCCCAGATGGCCCGCGCGGCGGGGATTCACCTTCTGGTAGCGACCCAGCGCCCATCGGTGGACGTGCTGACGGGACTCATCAAGGCGAACTTCCCCTCGCGGATCGCGCTGCGCGTCGCGAGCCGTGTCGATTCGCGGACGATTCTGGACATGAACGGCGCCGAACGCCTTCTCGGGAAAGGCGACATGCTTTTTGTACCGCCGGGAACGAGCGCCCCGGTCCGCATTCATGGGGCCTTTGTCTCCGACGAGGAAATTAGAAACCTGGTTAATCATTGGAAGGTGCAGGGACCGACAGCCTTCCGGGAAGATTTGTTTGTCCAGGTCGAATCAAAGGAAAACCCCGCTAGCGCGGAGGAGGATTACGACGAGCGTTATGACGACGCCGTCGCTCTCGTCGCCCGGACGGGGGAGGCCTCGATATCTCTCATCCAGCGCCACCTCCGCATCGGCTATAACCGCGCCGCCCGGCTTATCGAGCGGATGGAAATCGAGGGCGTAGTGGGCCCATCGGAGGGAGCCAAGCGCCGCCAGGTTCTCATTCAGGACATCCCCGGGGCCGAGGTCGAGTCCATCGACGCCGTCTAGGGGAGTTGGGTTTTTGCGGGTGCTACGAAAAGTTCCATGATCTTCGAGGAAGTTTCCTGAAGGGGCACCACGAACTCGGCTGCGCCGACTTCGATTGCTTTCCTTGGCATACCGAAAACAGTGCTGCTCGACTCGTCCTGGACGATGGTCCGCGCTCCGTTTCTCTTCATCCGGACGAGTCCGGCGGCCCCGTCCTCGCCCATGCCGGTCAAGATAACGCCAATAGCGTTTCCGCCCGCGGCCCTGGCGACGGAATCGAAAAGAACGTCCACGGCGGGTCTGCAGTTCCATAGTTTCTCGTCCTGATGCATCTCCACCTCGTAGCCGGCTCCCGATTGGCGGATGACCATGTGGTGGTCCCTGCGTGCGATCAGGGCCGTACCGGGCCGGATCTCATCGCCCGGCTCCGCTTCCCTCACTTCCATATCGCTGACCCGGTCGAGATTCTGGGCAAACGTCCCGGTGAAACTCTCGGGCATATGCTGAACGGCGACGATACCGGGCGAGTTGGCGGGAAGCTCGCTGAAAATTTCCTTGAATACCTCGGTGGCGCCCGTCGAGCCGTCGATGGCGATGATATTGATCGCGCCGGACGCGGTTTGAACGGGGGGCGGGGCGGAGATTCGGGGGAGGCGGGGCCGGAGCGGATTTATTTTCGAGGCGGCGCGCACCCGCTCTATAATTTCTAGCTTGAAAGCCGTAACGCCCTGGCCGGTATTGCCGATTGGTTTGCCGATGTAATCGACCGCCCCCAATTCGAGGGCGGACAGCGTGAATTTAGCCCCTTCCTGTGTGAAATAGCTGACCATCACCACCGGGGTGGGACGCACGCGCATGATTTCGGCGAGGATGGCCAGACCGTCGGTGCCGGGCATTTTAACGTCAAGGGTAATGACATCCGGGCGGGCCGAGAGGAGCATTTTTTGCGCCGAGTCGGCGTCAGCGGCCGCACCAGCCACCTCGATACCGGGTGTGCTTCCAAGAATTTCGCTGAGCAGGCGGCGCATCAGGGGCGAATCGTCAACGATCAGGACGCGGATTTTAGGTGTCATTTGAGCAACGGCCATCAAAAAGACGGTTGCCGGTCAGGGCGCCGCCGGATGAGTGATCCCGGTGTCTGAAAAATCCGCCGAAATATAAGGCATCCTGCTTTTGAGCGCCAGTGTGTGGAGGGGGGCGGCATCGCCGAAAATCCGCGGTGGTTTTCAAGGAGGTCCGCAGAGGATATTCTCCGGATGTGAGGTGTGTCCGAGCTAGGACCGCCATAGGAGGAAATTGGATTGGCCGGTGAGTCCATCGCGGAGAAGTTGATTTCAGCGACAAAGGTGGATTTAGTCAGCTACGAAGAGTTGTTGGTGCTCAGCGGGCGGGAGTATGCCATGTTGTCCGCCGCCGGGCTCGATGCTCTGCCCGTCATCATCGAGGAAAAAGAGAGGCTCATCCGGAAAATCGGAGAGAGTTCCGATCATAACGCCCGCCTGTGGACCGAGTTCGAAGAAAGCTCGTAAGGGGGCAATTCCGTTATGGACCGCCTTGGGGAAGCGGTGGAACGGGTCCGGGAAGTTATCGAGGCGGTTCAGAAGAGCGAGGAGAAAATAGCCGAACTCGTCTTGAGCCGTTCCGAGGAGGTCCGGGAAGCCCTCGGGGCGATCTCCCGTAGCGGGAAGGCGCTATCGGCCTATAAACCGGTTCGTAGTTACGCCCCGCGGTTTATCGACCGAAAGGAATAAGCCGGCCCAGGCGGGTCCCGATCCAGCTGGCGCCCGCCCCGAATTGATACCCTCTCCAAACCGTATATCCGGGAATTTTCGGAAAGTGAAAATATTTTATCCTGCCCGAGGGAGCGTAAGTTGAATTCGTCTCCTCCCTCCAGTAGAGTTAAGTACTCAAGGATGGAACCGCCCATGCAGTCACTACGAAATTTTCCCTAGCCCGGCGCGCATTTTTTGGAGGCGAGGAATGGCAGAAAATATGATGGATTTCACCGACCAGAACTTCGACGCCGAGGTTCTGGGCGCGGACAAGCCGACCCTGGTGGATTTTTGGGCCGAATGGTGCGCGCCGTGCAAGATGATCGCCCCCACCGTCGAGGCACTGGCGGACGAGTATGAGGGCAAGTTGCGCGTCGGAAAACTCAACATTGACGAAAATCCCTCCACCCCGACGAAATTCGGTATTCGGGGAATTCCGACCCTCATCATCTTCAAGGGCGGGGAGGTGGTTGCGCAGGTCGTCGGCGTCCGCTCGAAAGCGGATTTGAAGGCGGCCATCGAAAAATCCCTCTAGGTGAACAAGAGCCGAATTCGCAAGAGCGTCTCTCTCTTTTCATGGGGAAAGTGCGCCTCCTCTCACCGGGCGGCGGACACCCCGCCGGACCTGTCCGAATGATGGGCGGCCGGGCGTGCGAGAGCGAAATCGAGGTTGGCGGGCGCCGCCTCGCGTTTGCCGAAGCGGGCCCGGAATCCAGTCTTTCTTCCATCGTTTTTATCCACGTCGCCGGCGGAAGCCGGAAAAGCTGGTCTCTTCTGCTTCACGACATCTCCCGGCGCGGGCTCTACGCGATCGCCCTCGAGCTTCCGGGCCACGGCGCTTCTCCGGGTCCGGGCAGCCGCTCGATTGACGCCTATGCCGGAATCGTCGAGGCGATCTCCGCCGTTCGCCTTGAACTGACGCTCTCGAAGGATGAAATCCTCGAACGCTACTTGAATCTCGTCTACTTCGGTCGGGGCGCCTACGGCATCGCTGCCGCCTCGCAGATGTTTTTCGACAAGGAAGCGGCCGACCTGTCGCCCAGGGAGGCGGCCCTGCTGGCCGGCCTGGTTCAGGCGCCGGGCAGGTTCCGGCCATTTGAGAAACCCGGACCCACCTTGGCGCGTAGGGCGCATGTTCTTCGGCAGATGGAGGCGGCGGGATATCTTGAGGACGGCGAGGCCGCGAGCCTTTCGAAACTTCCCCGTGCTCTTCGCTCACCGGTTCCGATCCGGCTCGGCGGTCATTTCGTCGAATTCGTTCGGCGGGAACTTGAGGACACTTTCGGAACCGAGCGTCTCTATCGCGGCGGGCTCCGGGTGTATACGACTCTCAATCTGAAATTTCAGCGTGCGGCGGAGGCCGCCGTGCGAAAAGGTGTGAAAAAGCTCGTTGAACGCCGGTGGCGGGAGAAGGCGAAATTAAAATCGTGGCGGGGTCCCGAGGCCGCCCTGCTGGCTGTTCATCCGCAATCCGGGGTCATTCGTGCGATGGTCGGGGGCCTCGATTTCAAGAAAAGCAAGTTCAATCGAGCCGTCCAGGCTCTCCGCCAGCCGGGTAGCGCGTTCAAGCCCATCGTCTATGCCGCGGCGATTGCGAACGGATTCACGACGATGGATTCCTTCTCGACGCGCCGATCGTAATGAAGGGGGGGCGAGGGCGTCCGGACTGGAAGCCGAGGAACTATGG
>JAPYQX010000532.1 GCA_029937135.1 Nitrospinota bacterium | reverse complement strand
TCGCCTGGCTGATCAAAAAATTCGGCGAACCGATCCGCGACTTCATCGACCGCTATTTCAACATCCTGACGCTCGTGTTCACCGCGCTTCTCACAGGCGGGTTCTTCTACCTCAGGTGGGTGCGCTAGCCATGGCAAAAAGCAAACCATCTCTCTGGGCGGTGATCATGGCCGGGGGCAGCGGTACACGCTTTTGGCCTGAAAGCAGAGCCGGGCGGCCCAAGCAGTTTCTACCACCGGGTGGTGGTCCCCCTGGCGGAAAAAAGGGCCGAGGCGCAACGAACAAGAAAAAAGGAGGCAAGCCGGACAATGACTCCCTGCTCGCGCAATCAGCGGCCCGGCTCAAGGGCCTCGTCGCGCCCGAGCGCATCCTCGTCATCGGCTCAGCCGCGCACCGCAGGCTGATTCACGAAACCCTCCCCGGCGTTCCCCGGCGAAATATTGTCCTCGAGCCCGAGGGGAGGAACACGGCTCCCTGCCTCGGCCTGGCCGCCCGGATCATCGAGGACCGCGAACCCGGAGCGGTGATGGCGGCTTTTCCGGCTGATCACCACATCGCCCGCCCGGCCACGCTCAGGCGGCTCATCCGCGCCGCCGCGCGGTTGGCTGCGGACCGCGACGCCATCGTCACCCTCGGCCTCAAGCCATCGGGCCCCGAGACCGGCTACGGCTATATCCAGCGGGGCGCTAAAATCCCCCTCGCCGGCAAAACAGAAGCCTACGCTGTCCACCGATTCACCGAAAAACCAGCCCTCGCCCGCGCCAGGCGATTCGTCTCCTCGGGACGCTACTACTGGAACGGCGGCATATTCATCTGGCGCGCCGAGCGGGCCCTCCGCGAGATTGGGCGCAGCCTTCCCAAGACCGCCCGCCATATCGAACGGGCGGCGGCGGCGTTCCGAAAAGGAAAGACAGCGGAATTCAACCGCGCTTTTAAGGCCTGCGAATCGATCAGCATCGACTACGCGGTGATGGAAAAAGGGCGCGGCCTCATCGTCCTCCCCGCCGACATGGGGTGGGACGACGTGGGAAGCTGGACCGCGCTCCGGAGCGTCTTGCCCCTCGACGGGGCGGGCAACGTATGGATAC
>JAPYQX010000223.1 GCA_029937135.1 Nitrospinota bacterium | reverse complement strand
GCAACGGCCTGTGCATGGCGAATTCCTGCCCAAGCTGTAACAGGTGTTTAGGGTGCGAAAATTATGGCGAGACGACGAAAGGCCTGAATTTAGGTTAGAATCACTCATTCGTCATGCCACCTTTTTTTATGGAGTCTTCAAATTGTCCGAAATACCCATGCCACTTTCACGTTTCAAGGTGATCGACCTGACTCGGGCCCGTGCTGGCCCGACGGCGGTCCGTCAGCTCGCGGACTGGGGGGCGGATGTTGTCCGGATTGAACTACCCTCCTCATTGGGTGTGGAAATCATGGGTGCGGATCGGCAAGGCTACGAAGCCCTGAATCTCCACCGCAACAAGCGCAGCCTCACGCTCAATCTGAAAAAAGAAGCGGGCAGGAAGATTTTTTTTGACCTCGCGAGGGAGGCGGACGTAGTCGTCGAGAACTACCGCCCCCGGGTGAAGCACCGGCTTGGCATCGACTACGAGGTGGTGCGGAAAGTGAATCCCCGCATCGTTTACGGCAGCATATCGGGCTTCGGCCAGGAAGGCCCCTATGCCGGCCGGCCCGGCCTTGATCAGATCGCGCAGGGTCTCAGCGGCCTCATGTCGGTGACCGGCGAGCCGGGGAGGGGTCCAATGCGGGCGGGTATCCCGATATCGGATCTCTCGGCGGGCATGATGCTCGCCCAGGGGATATTACTCGCGCTGCTGGAGCGCGAATCCTCCGGCGAGGGACAATGGGTCTACACCTCTTTGCTGGAAGCGCAAATCCAGATGATGGACCTGCAGGTTGCGCGGTATCTCATCAAGGGCGAAGTGCCCGGACAAGCTGGGAACAATCACCCCACTTTCGCCCCGACGGGGGTGTTCGAGACCGCCGATGGGTTGATCAATATTCAATCCGGTCCCAATCACCTGTGGGAGCGCCTCGCCCCGGCGATTGGCGCGCCGGAATTGCTGGAGCATCCCCGTTATGGCGACGCGGGGAGCCGCATGGCGAACCGGGATGCCCTGAACGAGGATATCAACCGGTGCACGCGTGAGAAAAAGAGCGAGGAATGGATCGCGATTTTAAATGACGCGGGTATTCCCTGCGGGCCAATTTACACTGTCGATCAAACCATTGCCGATCCGCAAGTACAGGTATTGGGCATGACCCCTCACGTTGAGCACCCCGAACTCGGCCAGGTGAAAGTTGTCGGCCAGGCCGTCAAAATGTCACGGACTCCTCAGCGCATGAGATTCGCCACCCCCGAGCTTGGTGAGCACACGGATGAGATTCTGAAGACGCTGGGGTATGGCGAAGAGGAAATTCAACAATTTCGGGACAGCGAGGTAATTTGATGTAGCCGCGGCAAGCGGCGGCTCAATTTAGCGGGGAAAAATATGAAGCTCAACACGGAAAAAATGATTGCCGAGACCGGTGATGGTATCGGCTGGATGATTTTCAATAACCCCAAACGCCGGAATGCGCTCTCCCTCGAAATGTGGGAAGCCATCGCCGCCATTCTCGACTCATTTCAGCAGGACGACGCGGTTCGTGTGGTCGTCATGAAAGGCGCGGGGGATAAGGCCTTCGTCTCGGGCGCCGATATCTCGCAGTTCGAGGATCAACGAAAGAACGCCGAGCAGGCAGAGCGTTATACCGCAACGTCGGCCGGGGCAAGGCGGAAACTGACGGGTCTCGATAAGCCCCTGATCGCCATGATCAGGGGTTATTGCCTGGGCGGCGGGTTGTCTGTGGCCATGAGCGCGGATATTCGCATCGCTTCTGAGGACGCCAAGCTTGGCATTCCGGCCGCTCGTCTGGGCATTGCCTACGGCCTTGAGAGCCTCGAGCAGCTAGTGAATCTGGTTGGCCCGTCCTTCGCCAAGGAAATTCTTTTTTCCGCGAAGCATTTTTCCGCCGAAGAGGCGCTGAGGATTGGTCTTGTCAACCGGGTTGTTCCGGTTGATGAACTGGAGGGTGCCGTTTGTGAGTTGGCCGCAACGATAGCTTCGAATGCGCCTCTTTCGGTGAAGGCGACAAAAATGACCGTCGCCGAAGTTCTCAAGGAGCCCTCCACTCGCAATTTGGAAGCCGTCGAGCAAATCGTAAAAACTTGCTTTGATAGCCATGACTATGCCGAAGGACGGCAGGCATTCATTGAAAAGCGAAAGCCGCGATTCAACGGCCGTTAGGCGGCGCTCCTGAATACCGCCGGGTGAAAGCTCCGGAGGTTTGAATCCCTCCCCGTTTGCTCAGTGACATAATGAGGTGAAATTTGGAGCAAGAATGAGAAATACACCGAACCCAAAGCTTGAGCTTGATGCGCTGATTGTCGGGGCTGGTTTCTCCGGGCTCTATATGCTTTATCAGCTCAGGCGCATGGGATTTTCCGCACGGATTTACGAAGCCGCCAGTGACGTTGGCGGTACCTGGTATTGGAACCGCTACCCCGGGGCGCGGTGCGATACGGAAAGCGCACAATATTCCTACTCGTTTTCGGATGAACTTCAGCAAGAATGGTCGTGGAGCATGCGCTACGCGGGCCAACCGGAGATTTTGAAATATCTTAATCACGTTGCGGATCGATTCGATCTTCGCAGCGATATTGTTTTTGATGTAAGGATACAATCAGCGATATTCGATGAAGAGAAGAATCACTGGAAAATTCAAACGAGCCAAGGCGAAACGATTCCCGCGCGGTTTTGCATCATGGCGACGGGATGCCTGTCTTCACCCAATTTTCCGAAAATCGAAGGCCTCGAATCATTCGCCGGACCCGTTTATCACACTGGCCTGTGGCCGAATGAAGAAATTGTTTTTGACGGAAAGAAAGTTGGAATCATCGGAACGGGTTCATCCGCTATCCAGATTATCCCCCTTGTCGCGGAAAAAGCAGAGCACCTGTATGTGTTCCAGCGCTCCCCGAACTACACAATTCCCGCCCACAACGGCCCTCTGGATGATGAGCATCAACAAAAGATAAAGTCGAATTACGCCGACATCAGAAAAAAAGCGAGGCTGCTGCCAGCAGGTTTTTTGCAGGATTACAATGATAAATCGGCTTTTGATCTTACTTTAGAGGGGCGTCAACGCGAGTATGAAAAACGTTGGGCGCACGGCGGCCTGCCCTTCCTCGCCTCTTTTTCCGATTTGCAATACAACGAAGAAGCAAACAATACGGCAGGCGCATTTGTCAGAGGAAAAATTCGGGAAGAAGTTGAAGACCCGAAAATTGCGGAGTTGCTTTCACCGGAAACCATTTTGGGATGCAGGCGCTTGTGTGTGGATACCGGGTATTATGAAACTTTCAATCGCTCCAATGTCTCGCTTGTAGACGTGAGTAAATCTCCGATAGATAAAATTACTGCCGAGGGCGTCGCCGTTTCGGGAAAATCATACCGTCTGGATTCGCTCATACTGGCGACTGGCTTTGATGCAATGACAGGTACTTTGCTCCGAATTGATATTCGCGGGCGAGAGGGAAATACCCTTGAAAATAAATGGATATCAGGTCCGAGCACATGCCTCGGACTCATGATGGCTGGATTTCCAAACCTTTTTACGATTACGGGTCCGGGGAGCCCTTCTGTGCTCACGAATATGATCACTTCGATCGAACAGCATGTGGAATGGATTTCGAAGTGCCTTGGATATTTGCGTGAGAATGATATTGGGCAAATCGAGCCTACGGTAAAAGCCGAAGATAGATGGGTTGAGCATAACAACGATCTCGCGGCGAAAACTTTGCGCTACAAATGCGAATCCTGGTATCTGGGCTCAAACATACCGGGTAAACCGAAAACATTTATGCCTTACATCGGTGGCTTTGCTTTCTACGCGGAGAAATGCGCCCAAGTCGCCAGTGCCGGATATGAAGGTTTTATGCTCACCGCGAATAGAAGTGGCGATAAAAAACTTAAAACAAATTAAATAGATCTCGCATTTGTAAATCGAGGGAAGCGTGATTCTACTAGGGTTTCGGGTTGTGCTCCGAAAATATTTTATCCCCCGCAAAATAAATGTTTTGATGAGGTTGTTGAAGGCAGCTCCTCCCGACGGTGAATAAATGGGTGGGTGAAATCTCCGGCCGGAGTTACACTTATCTTTCGATTTGCTGTCCGCTCCCGGGCGCCTGGCGGCCCGTGACCTCAATTTCACTCATGGATTGCTGATGGATTTGATTCGTTACGTCGGGCTCGGGGAGTTGATGGTCATCAGCTCCGCCCTTATCTTCGCATTGGGCCAGGGGTGCGTCCGCCAGGGGATGCGTACGGCTTCTCCCTTCTTGTCCGCCCTCATCATCAACACGATGGTCGGCCTGGGGGGGGCTCGCTGTCGCTCTCTACCGGGGAACGCTTGAGGACACCACTCTTATCCCGCTCCTCTGGTTCGCCGCCATGGGCATCACCGGCCCGGGGATCGGGCGAATCTCCCATCTTATCGGTATCACGAAGATGGGGTTGAACCGCTCGGTAACCATCTCATCGGCGACGCCCATTTGGGCGACCTTCATCGCCATCGTCGTCCTCGGTGAATCGCCGACCTTCCCTGTTTTCCTCGGTACGTTCGCCATCGTGGGCGGGGTGTGGCTGCTCAGCATCCGGGAGGACGCATCTCAGGCGTTCGGAGCCTGGTTCCGGGGAGCCCTGATCTTTCCTCTCATCGCTTCGGTAGCCTATGCAATAGCGCCTATTTTCGTGAAGCTCGCCTTCGCACATCAGGAAACCCCGGAAGTTGCCCATGTGGTGGGGTTTACGGCGGGAAATATCGTGCTCCTCGCCGGGAGGCCGCTTCTTCCCCGCTGGGACGGTGCGCAGCCCCTTCGCCGGGATGTTTTCTGGCTCTTAACCGCCGGGGGCATCAACATCCTCCCCGCTTTCCTCTTGACCACTGCCTTCATCATCGCCCCCATCTCGACCACGATGCCATTGAGCCACACTGCTCCAATCTGGGTGATTCTCGTCAGCTATCTATTTTTGGGGCAACTTGAGCGGGTCACATGGCGCACCGTCGTGGCCGCGGTTGACGTGCCCCCCTCATATCGGTCCATGTTGGATGAGAGGATTTTCGGTACT
>JAPYQX010000004.1:24564-29337 GCA_029937135.1 Nitrospinota bacterium | reverse complement strand
CCTTGGGCGGTTTTTCGGCGCCGCACGATATTCAGGGCCAGCCCATCGGCGACTATCTCCCCACCACCGTAAAAGCGCGGCGGTTTGTCCACATCGTAAACGACTCGCAAATGATCCTGGCTGGTTACGAGGGGACGAACCAAGGGCCGGAATCCACCATGTTCCCAGTCAATAGCATCTGGCTCTGGGGCGGCGGTTCTGTTTTAAATCATCCTCCGATTTCACAAGCCCTCGGCGGACGCCGGGCCGCCTTTGTGTCGAATTGCCCGGCTGTGATTGGCATCGGCCGCCTGGGCGGGGCCGAAATTTTCTCGACAGACAGCAGGCCGGGTGCCGGCGGCAGGTCTGAAATGGTGGCGGCGGCGAGGCGGGCCGCCCGAACGAGCGATTTTGTCGTTGTCTGCGACGAGGCGCCCGCCGAGGCTTCTCACCGCGGGAATTTAGGTGAAATAATTAGCGCCATCGAGGGTTTCGACCGTGAGGTGGCGGGGCCCCTTATCGAGGAGACAGGGGAGGGGGACTGGAGAATCCTCCTGCTCGCCGACCGCATCGCCTCTGCCTTGCCCGCTCCCTGGGTCCTGGCCGACCGGATTGCCGGGGAGCTTCGCCCGCCGCCCCCGGCGGGAAGTTTGGGTCTTTCCGGGCTCGCCGCCCTCTGGCGCAAGATTCGTGGCAGGGGCGAGACTCCGGACGATACCTCACCCGGAGGCGGAGCCTCCGTGACGGGAGCCTTCGTGGAGAGATTGTGCGAGAATCGGGCGCCGCTGACGGGGCGCGCGCTCTTAAGGCGGCTCCTGGCAGTTTAGGGCCTTCCGTCCCAAGGGTAGGAGGGCCTCGACCTACAGCCGGGGCCTTTCCTAAAATCCTGGGCAGGCCCCGGCAGGGCCGATGACCTGAAGTCCGGGGTGGGGCCCCTGGCCCTTCATGGAGAAATATAAATGGGTCTTGTTGTACAGAAATTCGGCGGCACCTCGGTGGCCGATATCGAGTGCATCCGCAGCGTCGCCGGCCGGGTGGCCTCGGCGCGTGGGAAGGGGGAGCAGGTTATCGCCGTCGTCAGCGCGATGGCCGGCGAAACCGACAAACTCATTGAAATGGCGGGCGAGCTTTCGCCTGAGCCCTCGGGCCGCGAGGTGGACCTCCTGCTCACCTCGGGCGAGCGGATAACCGCCGCCCTCCTTGCGATTACCCTTGATGGCCTTGGTGTCCCCGCCATCTCGCTCACCGGCAGCCAGGCGGGCATCCAGACCGAGGGGACTCACACCCGCGCGCGGGTGCGCACGATTCAGCCCCAGCGGATCCTCCGCGAGCTCGAAGCGGGCCGGGTCGTCATCGCCGCCGGATTTCAGGGGGTGGACCAGTTCAATGAGGAGCAGACCCTCGGCCGGGGCGGCTCCGACTTGACGGCGGTCGCCCTCGCTGCCGCGCTCGAGGCCGGGCTGTGCGAGATTTACACCGATGTCGAGGGGGTATTCACGGCCGATCCGCGGATCGAGCCTCGCGCCCGCCTGCTCGAGAGGATATCCTACGATGAGATGATGGAAATGGCCTCGCTGGGCTCCAAGGTGCTTCAGTCGCGCTCGGTCGATCTGGCGGCCAAATATAAGCTACAACTCGTCGTCCGTTCCTCGTTCGGCGAAGGAGAGGGAACCTTGATCACCCCGGAAGAACCAGGTATCGAAGCCCCCGCCGTCAACAGCGTAAGTTGCGATAAAAAACAATCGAAGCTCACCGCCCAGGGTGTCGCCGACAGGCCCGGCATCGCCGCCTCCCTGTTCGGCAACCTGGCCGAAAAATCCATCGCCGTTGATATGATCGTCCAGAACGTCAGCGAGGATGGGCTCACCGATATCTCGATCACCGTAAACAGCGCCGCCGCCGCCGAAGCCGAGCGCATCATGAAAGAGACGCACGACTCCTTCGGCGCGCGCCGGATCGTGCGCGACGACAAGGTGGCCAAGGTCTCCGTCGTCGGGATCGGGATGAAAAGCCAGGCCGGCGTCGCCTCGCGGGCCTTCGCCGCCCTTGCCCGAGACCGCATCAACATCAAGATGATCTCGACTTCAGAGATATCAATCTCGGTGATCGTCGAGGAGAGCCAGGCCGACGAGGCCGTCCGCTCCCTTCACCGGGAGTTCATCGCGTGAGCGCCACCGAAGATTCCCAGACCGCCGAGACTTTCCAGGACGTGATCCTCCGTTTGCAGGCGTTCTGGGCGGCCAAGGGGTGCGTCATCCAGCAGCCCTACGATATCGAGGTGGGCGCCGGAACGATGAACCCGGCCACTTTCCTCCGCGCCCTCGGGCCCGAGCCCTGGCGGGTGGCCTACGTCGAGCCGAGCCGCCGCCCCACCGACGGGCGCTACGGCGAAAACCCCAACCGCCTTCAGCACTACTACCAGTTCCAGGTGATCCTCAAGCCCTCGCCTGCGGACGTTCAGGACCAGTACCTGAAAAGTCTCGAATATCTCGGCATCAAACCGCTTGAACACGATATCCGCTTCGTCGAGGACGACTGGGAGTCGCCCAACCTCGGCGCGTGGGGCCTCGGCTGGGAGGTCTGGCTCGACGGGATGGAGATTACGCAGTTCACCTATTTCCAGCAGGCGGGGGGGCTCGACCTTGAACTTGTTTCGGCCGAGTTGACCTACGGCGTCGAGCGCATCGCCATGTATCTCCAGAAAAAAGAATCCGTCTACGACCTCGTCTGGTCGCGCGAGCGTGATCCGGAGACCAACGAAGTTATTAACGAGATCAGCTACGGCGACATCCACCACCAGACCGAGGTCGAGTTCAGCCACTACAACTTCGAGGAGGCCGACACGGAGACGAACTTTAATGCCTTCGATATGTACGAGGCCGAGGGTTTCCGATTGATCGAAAAGGCCCTCACGTTCCCGGCCTACGATCAGGCGCTCAAGTGCTCCCACGCCTTCAACCTCCTCGACGCGCGCGGCGCGATCGGGGTGAGCGAGCGGGCCCGCTACATCGGGCGCATCCGGAAACTCGCCCGCGCCTGTGCCGAGGGCTATATCTCCTCGCGCCACAAGGCGGGCTTTCCGCTCATCAAGGATGACGCGGAGCGGGTGCGTTGGGTGGCCGAGTACACAGCGAAGTTCACTTCCGCCGATGAATCTGAAAAAAAGAAAAAGAAGAAAAAAAGCAAGGCGGCCAGCGCCTCCTGATTTGTCGTGGAAACTATCATTGAATATTATTCGCTGACTACCCTTTGAGGCTCCAGTGGGAAAAGGACTTTTATTTGAGATCGGGTGCGAGGAGATTCCCTCGGTTTATATGCCGGACATCCTCGTGGCACTCAAGGACCGCGCAGAAAAAATTTTACTGGAACTGCGTTTAGAATTTAAAGGTCTCAGTGTCTGTGGAACGCCGAGGCGGCTGGTTCTGCACATTGCCGACCTTGCCGAGCAACAGGCCTCTCTGAGTGAAGAGCTTCTCGGCCCGCCGGTCTCAACGGCCTTCGATAAGGACGGAAACCCCACCAGGGCGGCGTTGGGATTCGCCAAGAACAACGGCGTCGATGTTTCAAGCCTCGGGCGCAAGGACACATCCAAGGGCGAGCGGTTGATGTTCTTGAAAGATGATTCTGGCAAGAAAACTCTAGACGTATTGTCCGCATATCTCTTCTTTATTGCTTCAAATCTCTTTGTGCCCAAAACAATGCGTTGGCGCAGGTCAAATTTTCGTTATGTTCGACCTATCCGCTGGTGTGTTGCCTTATATGGTGGTGAAGTAGTGAAGAATGAATTGAATGCCTATAGCCCTGTAGGTGACAAACTGCCTATTGATATTTCTAGTTTGGGGGAATCATTTAAACCTGAATTTACTAACAAAACGTTCGGCCACCGCTTCATGGGAACGAGAGGGCCGGTTGAGGTCATTGATTTTGACGATTATTTGAAAAAACTCCGTGAAAATTTTGTCGAGCCAATCGTGGAAAAGAGGGTGTCGAAAGTCCGCGAGGATGTCATGGCGGCCGCGACGAATGCCGGAGCGGAGCTCGCCGCCGATGCCGAAGGAGTGGAGCGGCTTGTCGAAAAAGTAGCGCATCTGGTCGAGTGGCCGGTGCCGGTGACCTGCCGCTTCGAGGAGCGTTTTCTCGATCTCCCCGAGGAGGTGATCATCACAACCCTCGAGGCGCATCAGCGCTGCTTCGCGCTCCGGAAAAAGGGAGGTGGTCCCCTCGCGGCGAAGTTCATCGGGGTGAGCAACACCGAGGCGACGGACATGGCCGTCGTCGGGGAGGGCTACGAGCGCGTCGTACGGGCGCGGCTCGAGGACGCGGAATTTTACTGGCGCCAGGACCTCGAAACCCCGCTGGACGATATGGCCGAAAAACTCAAGGGCGTGGTCTATCACCCCCGCCTCGGGACAAGCTGGGAAAAAGTCGAGCGCTTCCGGGCGCTGGCCAAATGGATCGCCGGGGAGCTGTTTCCTGGCGAAAAAGAATTGGCGCAGAGGGTGGACGAGGCGGCCCGGCTCTCGAAGGCCGACCTTACGAGCGGGATGGTCTACGAGTTTCCCGAACTCCAGGGGCTCATGGGCAGCCGCTACGCCGGGCGGGCCGGGATCGGCCCCGAGGTGGCGCGGGCCCTCTTTGAGCACTATCTCCCACGGGGGGAGGGCGACGATCTTCCCTCGGGCGATGTGGGCGCGATTGTGGGCCTCGCTGACCGCATGGACACTCTGGCGGGAATGATCGGGCTGGGATATGTTCCCAGTGGATCGGAGGACCCGTATGCGTTGCGCAGGGCGG
>JAPYQX010000004.1:2667-24554 GCA_029937135.1 Nitrospinota bacterium | reverse complement strand
GCGGCGAATGCGGTGATTCGGGTGTTGATTGCCAGAGGTTACCGCCTCTCTCTTGTCGGCTGTACAGGGCAAGCCCTGAAGCCACTGCTGGAAAAATTCAAGGAAGATCAAGAGATTGTCGCCGGCCGGTTGGCCAAATTTCTAAGGAACCGCGTATCGGCGGGCCTTTCACGCGGCGGCGCGCCGGCGGATTTGATCGAGGCGGTTCTTTCGGTGGCGGGCGATACCGGCTGGCACGACCCGGTGGACGCCGCCGCACGCCTTCACGCTCTTGAAAAGCTGGCGGCCGATTCCGATACTTTCGAGGCGCTTACGACGACATTCAAGAGGGTAACCAATATTATCCGGCAATCCGGAGGGGTCTCTGGAGCAGGGTTTTCACGAGATCTTATTTCGGAGCAGGCCGAAATCGATCTCGCGGATGAGTGTGACGAAACGGCTACTTTCATGAAGAGTGTGATGAATGCCCACGATGGAAAACCGCGTGACAAAGACAACAGTCTTGAGGCGGATCATGCGAAATGCATTGAAAAAGTCGCCGGGTTGAGGCCGGCGGTTGACAGGTATTTCGAGGATATCCTCGTGATGGACGAAAACGAAGAGTTGAAAAACAATCGGCTGAATCAACTCGGCAAGGTGGGAAGCCTTTTCGCGCCGGTGGCCGATTTCTCAAAAATTCAGGGACGCCCGAAGGACTCGTCTTAAAAGACTCATCTTGATTCACCCGCCCCGCCCGTCCGGGCGTAGGCGAATTTTAAACATGCTCCATCGTTGAGCAGGGGGGTTGTTCGAAATGGCGGAAAAGTGGATTTACGCATTCGGCGCGGGAAAAACCGAGGGGAGCGCTTCGATGCGTGAGCAACTCGGCGGCAAGGGGGCGAACCTCGCCGAAATGGCGAGCCTGGAAATTCCGGTTCCCCCCGGATTCACGTTGACGACCGGGTGTTGCGTCAAATATCTCGGGTCGAATGAATTGCCCGCCGGGGTGTGGGATGACGTCCTCGGGCAGATGAAGCGCCTTGAGGAGGCGATGGGAGCCAGGTTCGGCGGGGACGAGAACCCGCTTCTCGTCAGCGTCCGCTCGGGCGCTCGGGATTCGATGCCCGGAATGATGGACACGGTTCTCAACCTTGGGCTGAACGACGCCACGGTGCGCGCGCTCGAGAAAAAAAGCGGAAACCGCCGGTTCGCCTTCGACAGCTACCGCCGCTTCATCGACATGTTCGGGAACGTTGTCCTTGAATTGGATCACCACGACTTCGAGTCGCTGATCGAGGCGATGAAAAACAGCCGCGGCGTGTCGAGCGATGTCGAGCTCTCGGCGGACGATCTGGCCGAGCTGACGAAGCAATACGACGCCCTCGTCAAGGAAAAGACGGGCGCCCCCTTTCCCCAGGACCCTTATGAACAGCTTCGCCTCGCCATCGAGGCGGTGTTCAAGTCCTGGAACAATGATCGGGCGATAGCCTACCGGCGTCTCTACTCGATTTCCCACGAGTGGGGAACGGCGGTGAGCGTGCAGTGCATGGTTTATGGAAACATGGGCGAGGACTGCGGGACGGGAGTGGCATTCTCTCGAAACCCCTCGACGGGCGAAAAGGCGCTTTTCGGCGAGATACTTTTCAACGCCCAGGGCGAGGATGTGGTCGCCGGAATCCGTACCCCCGAGCCCATCCCGTCGCTCAAGGAGCGCATGCCCGAGTGTTTCGCGCAGTTCGAGGATATTTGCACCCGCCTCGAGGACCACTACAAGGACATGCAGGACATGGAGTTCACAATCCAGAACGGCCGCCTCTTCATGCTCCAGACCCGGAGCGGAAAGAGAACCGCCCTGGCCGCCGTGCGGATTGCGGTCGAGTTGGTTGCCGAGGGGCGCATCGACAAGGAAACGGCAATCACCCGCGTGGACGCGGACAGCCTCGATCAACTCCTCCACCCGGCGATCGACACGAACGGCGGGTTCGACGTGATCGCGACGGGGCTCGCCGCCTCGCCGGGAGCCGCCGTCGGGAAGGCGGTCTTCACGGCCGCCGCCGCCGTCGCCCAGGCCGAGAGCGGAGAGGCCGTAATCCTGGTGCGCCGGGAGACGAGCCCCGAGGACATCCTGGGGATGGATGTCGCCAAGGGGATACTCACCGCGCGGGGCGGGCTCACCTCGCACGCCGCCGTCGTCGCCCGCCAGATGGGCAAATGCTGCGTCGCCGGATGCAGCGAGCTTGATGTCCAGGTGGACGAAAAAACCTTCGAGACCAACGGCCATCTCATCAAGGAGGGCGACTGGATATCGCTCAACGGCAATTCGGGCGAGGTCATCCTCGGCCAGGCCAAGCTCAAGCAGCCCGAGATGTCCGAGAATTTTTCGACGCTGATGGCGTGGGCCGACGATATCCGCACTCTCGGCGTGCGGGCCAACGCCGATACCGTGGCCGACAGCGAGGCCGCCCTCAAGTACGGCTGCGAGGGCATCGGCCTGTGCCGCACCGAGCACATGTTCTTCGAGGAGGGCCGCATCGACTACATCCGGGCGATGATCCTCGCCGAGACCGAGGCGGGCCGCCGCGAGGCACTCTCCCACCTGCTTCCCTTTCAGCGGAGCGATTTCATCGGCCTCTTCGAGGTGATGGGCGAGCGCCCGGTCACGATCCGGCTGTTGGACCCGCCGCTCCACGAGTTCCTGCCCAAGACCCTCCACGATATGGAGCAGGTCGCCGGTCTTCTCGGCATGAGCGTCGAGGGCGTGCGCCAGGCCACCGAGTTCCACGAGGAGCAAAATCCGATGCTGGGTCACCGGGGCTGCCGCCTCGTGGTCACCTATCCCGAAATTTGCGAGATGCAGGCCCGCGCCATCATCGAGGCGACCTGCGAGATGAAAAAACGGGGAGTCTCGGCGTTCCCCGAAATCATGATTCCGCTCACCTCGGGCGAGGCCGAGTGGGAGTACAACCGCAAGCTCGTCGCCGATACCGCCAAGGAAGTGATGGAGGAGCAAGGCGTTGAGGTCCGGTACCTGGTGGGAACCATGATCGAGATTCCCCGGGCTTGCCTCCGTGCCGCGCAGATAGCTGAGTCGGCCGAGTTCTTCAGCTTCGGCACCAACGACCTCACCCAGATGACGTATGGCCTCAGCCGCGACGACGCCGGGCGGTTCCTCCCCGAATACATCGAAAAAAACCTGATCGAGCGCGACCCCTTCGTCGCCGTGGACCGCGAGGGCGTGGGCGAGATGGTGGAAATCGGCATTGAGCGCGGACGGGGCGCCAGGCCCAACCTCGAGGTGGGCATTTGCGGCGAGCACGGCGGCGAGCCTACCTCGGTGGAGTTTTGTCATCTTGTGAAAATGGATTATGTCTCCTGCGCCCCGCCGCGCGCGCCAATTGCGCGGCTCGCCGCCGCCCAGGCCACCATCGCGCACGGGTGCTATAAAACGGTTGAGATACTCTGATTCGAGACTCTCTGATTCGAGACCTGCGGGGATAAGCGGTGAACGCTGAATTCGACGAGGCCGACCGCCGCTGGATGGCGAAATCGATCTCCCTCGCCCGGCGAGGCGCGGGGAGAACCAGCCCCAACCCCCTTGTCGGGGCGGTTGTGGTCGGACCGGACGGGAAAGCCGTGGGCCGCGGCTGGCACGAGCGGGCCGGCTCCCCCCACGCCGAAGTCATCGCCCTTGAGGAAGCAGGCAGCCTCGCCCGGGGCGCCACCCTCTATATCAACCTTGAGCCCTGCGCCCACAAGAGAAAGACCCCTCCCTGCGCCCCGGCTGTCGTGAAGGCGGGAATCTCACGGGTCGCCGCCGCTATCGAGGACCCGGACCCGCGCGTCGCGGGCAAGGGATTCGAGATACTCAGGGAGGGCGGGGTGGCCGTCGAAACGGGCCTCCTCGCACGCGAGGCAGCCCTGTTGAACGAGGCTTTCATCACCTCGATCGAAAAGGGCCGTCCTTTTGTCACCCTGAAAATGGCCATGAGCCTGGACGGGCGGATCGCCGCCCCATCGGGCGAGAGCCGCTGGATCACGGGGGAGCCCGCCAGGGCATGGGCCCACGATTTCCGCGATCAAGTGGACGCCATCCTCGTCGGGGTGGAAACCCTGATCAAGGACGATCCTCTCCTTACAGCACGGCCTGAAGGAAAGGTGGGCAAACCCTTAATTCGCGTTGTCTTAGATTCCCGGCTCAGGACGCCCAAGGAAGCGCGTGCGTTGCCTCCGGATCGGGGCGTTGCTACAATCATCGCCGCTCTTGAGGGAGGTGGTTCCCCGAAAGCTGTTGTCCTCGAAAAGGCGGGGGCCGAGATTGTTATTACCGAAGCCGGCCCCGATGGGCGGGTCGCTTTAGCGCCTCTACTTGAAACCCTTGGGGAGCGGGGGGTTCGTCATCTCCTCGTCGAGGGCGGGGGCCAGGTGCATGGTTCATTCCTGAGGCAAGGGCTCGCCGATAAGGTGATGGCTTTTATCGCCCCCATGATCATCGGGGACGAATCAGCCCCCGGCGCGGTGTCTGGGGGGCTTGGTTTATCACTGGGCGATGCTCCGAAATTATCTCACCTTAAATATGAGATAATCGGAGATAATTTATTGATTCAAAGCTACTTAAGCGATCCGATATGGGCACGATACCGGGACGATTCTGAGGGGAGTTCCGATGTTTAGTGGAATCGTTGAAACCGTTGGCCGGGTTCGCACCGTCCGCTCCGGCGAGGGGGGCGCCCGCATCGCCATCGAGGCGAACGGGCTTTTCGGCGGATTGAAACTGGGCGACGGCATGAAACTGGGCGAATCGATCGCGATCAACGGGGCGTGCATGACGGTGGTGGAATTCGCCGGCCAGGTGTTCGAGGCCGACGTTTCACCCGAAAGCCTCCGGATGACCAACCTGGGCGGCCTGAAAGCGGGAGACGGTGTTAATCTTGAGCGCGCGCTGGCGCTGGGGGACCGTCTCGGCGGCCACATGGTGACGGGCCACATCGACGGGCTGGGCGAGATTCGTAGCCGAAGGGCTGATGGCGATTCCATCTGGCTGACGGTCGCGGCGCCGCCCGGGGTGATGCGCTATATCGTGTTCAAGGGCTCGGTCGCGGTGGACGGCATCAGCCTGACGGTGGCGGCCTGCGATGAGGATTCGTTTTCGATTGCGATCATCCCCCATACCAGCGCGGCGACGACCCTTACCGAAAAAAAAGACGGGGAGGCGGTGAATCTCGAGGCCGATCTGATCGGAAAATACGTGGAAAAACTCCTCGGCCCTCATGCCCGGGCTGGTGCGGCCGGAGACGGCGCCGATGGCGGCGGAATCTCCCTCGACAAGCTGAAAGAGCACGGTTATGCCTGAAATCTCGAACGGCGGCGAAAAGAAAAAAATATACTCCTCCATTAGCGAGGCCATCGGGGACCTCCGCGAAGGTCGCATCGTGATTCTCGTCGATGACGAGGACCGTGAGAACGAGGGCGATTTCGTGATGGCGGCCGAGAAGGTCACGCCCGAGGCGATTAACTTCATGACAAAAGAGGGGCGGGGCCTCGTCTGCCTGTCGATCACACCCGAAAGGGTCGAATCCCTGGGCCTGCCCATGATGGTGGACGGCTCCCGGAACGGCTCGCGCTTCGGCACCCCCTTCACGGTTTCCGTCGAGGCCCGCGAGGGTGTGACCACCGGCATCAGCGCCTTTGATCGCGCCCATACGATTCAGACCGCCATACGGCCCGGCGCGGGCCCGGCGGATCTCGTCACCCCCGGCCATATTTTCCCTCTTCGCGCCCGCCCGGGCGGCGTGCTCCGCCGCGCGGGACATACCGAGGGGGCCGTTGATCTCGCCCGTCTCGCCGGGCTCGATCCCTCGGGAGTGATATGCGAGGTCATGAAGGAGGATGGGTCCATGTCCCGCCTTCCGGACCTCGAAAAGACCGCCGAGGCCCATAACCTTTCCATCGTCACCATCAAGGACCTGATCGCCTACCGGATGCGTAACGAGCGCCTCATCGAACGCGCCGAGGAGGTGATGCTGCCCACGCCCTACGGCGAGTTCCGGGCCACCGTCTACCGGAACCGGACCAGCGGACGCCTCCACTTCGCTCTCTCGATGGGGAAGGTCGATACCGATGAACCCATCCTTGTCCGCGTTCAGCCCTCCCTTGGCGTGGTGGATATGTTCAACCTCCTGCGGTCGGATTGCATGGATCGCTTCAGGTTCGCTCTCGCCGCCATCCAGAAAGAGGGCCGGGGGGTGCTCGTCTACCTTCAGTCGGATACGATGGGCGACGACCCTTCCCCGGTAGGGGGAACTGGACGGACGGAGGAGACCGCGCGGGAAGTGCTCCCCCGCTCGGGGCCGATCTCCCGGCTCCGGGAATACGGAATCGGCGCTCAAATCCTGGTGGACCTGGGCGTGAAACGGATACGCATCATGACCAACGATCAACCCCGCATCGTTGCGCTGGAGGGCTACGGGCTTCATCTCGAAGGAAGCGTCACCCTCGAACGGGAGGCTCCCCTGCCATCCGTCATGAAATCGAAATCGGAGCAGGGCTGAAACTGGGGACCATTGGCGGAGAGATATGAACCAAATATTCGAAGGCAACCTGGACGGGCGCGGGCTCAGGACCGGAATCATCGCCTCGCGTTTTAACGAATTTATTGTCGAAAATCTCGTCAGGGGCGCTCAGAGAGGATTCCGCATGTGCGGCGTCCCGGAGGGCTCGGTGGACCTGGCCTATGTCCCCGGCTCGCTCGAGCTGGCGTTCGCGGCGCGGTCCATGGCGGACTCGGGAAACTACGATGCCCTGGTATGTGTCGGCTGCGTCATCAGGGGGGCCACCTCGCATTACGATCTCGTCTGCTCCGAGACGGCAAAGGGGGTTTCGCAGGTCGCGGCCCAGACCGGGGTTCCCGTAATCTTCGCCGTCGTGACCACCGAAACGCTTGAGCAGGCTATCGAGCGCTCGGGCTCGAAAGCCGGAAACAAGGGGTACGATGGGGCGCTGGCCGCCGTCGAGATGGCGACCCTCGGGCAGGGTCTCACCCTCGGGAAGGGGCCCAAGAAGGCCCGCCGTCCGAAAAAATGATTGCCCGGAAAAGGAATTTTTCATGAGCGGGCGGCGCAAGTCGCGGGAGCTGGCGTTTCAGCTTCTCTACCACCTCGATCTGATAAAAGGGGAGGCGGAGAAGGAGACCGAGCATTTCTGGAAGCTCAACGTCGATAAGGCCGATCTGAAGCCGTTCGCGGAACTTCTGGTGGCAAAGGTTTTGGACAACCTGGGTGAAATCGACCGTCTCATCTCCGAGGCGAGCAAGCGCTGGTCGCTCAAACGGATGGATTCGGTCTCGCGCTCTCTTCTTCGCCTCGGCGCTTGTGAAATTCTCCATTTCTCCGAGACGCCGCCCGAAGTAGCCATCAACGAGGCGGTCGAGCTGGCCAAACGCTTCGGCTCGGAGGATACACCCGGATTCGTCAACGGAATTCTGGACCGCCTTCATCAGAAAGAGACTCCCGTTTAAAGTGATTCGGCTTCGAATCGACCCGCAACCCCTCGAAACCGCCCCCTGCCTCGTCTCGGTATCGATGTTCACCGAGGAGGATGTTCCCCTGGCCGGGGGACCGGGGCGTATCGACAGCCTTCTCGGCGGGGAGGCCAGCCGCCAGATCGCCGCGGGCCGGCTCACTGGCGCATTGGGGTCCCAGGCGCTTCTCGCCACAAGGGGGGGCCTCGAATCCGGCTATGTCCTGTTCGCCGGCCTTGGGTCCGTGAAAAAAATCACGGCCTCCACCATCGCCGTCCGGACCGAGGAAATTGTCCAGTGCGTGCTCAAACTGGCGGCCCGCACCCTGGCGCTGCCGGTATTCCAGCCGCCCGGCACAAGGGCCAAGTACGAGCGCCTGGCCTCGGAGACAGTGAACGGGGCGTTGCGGGGAGGGGATGATTTTCCCTACGATATCGACATTACCGTTTGCGAGCCCGACCCGGCGCGGTACAATGAACTGGTAGCCGTTGCCGAAAGAAGCGCATTCCGCCGAGCAGAGGGCAGGGAACTATCCGTCGAAATTATCGTATGAACCCAAAATCGAGACCGGCCTGGTCCTTCGGGCGCAGAAGCTTTTCGAGACCGGCCCGGTCCTTCGGGCGCAGGAGCTTTCTGGGAGTGGCCCTGGTACTCGCGCTCTCCTCGGCGGCCGGGTGCGGCTACTCCCTCGTCGGGACAGCCAGCTCTCAAATCCTCAAGGGCGCGCGGACGATCAACATTTCCATATTCCGGGACGAATCGAACGAGCCGAACCTCGGCTTCATCATGGCGGAGGCGACACGGAACCGCTTCGTGAACGACGGCCGCCTGCGGGTGGTGGACTCGGAACGCGCGGATATCGTCCTCGACGGCGTGGTCCGCGAATACCGGCTCGACCCGATCGGATTCAGCAGGAAAGATCAGGTCCAGCGCTACCGGGTGTTCGTCAAGACATCCGTGCGGTTGCGTGATCTTCGGAGTGGGAAAAATATCCTGCTCCAGGATATTGAATCCGAATCCGAGTTCGATATAGAGGGTACGGTCTCGGGCAGCGCCGAGAACCGCGATGAAACCAATGAAAGGGCGGCGTCCTTTTTCT
This sequence comes from Nitrospinota bacterium, assembly GCA_029937135.1. GTDB lineage: Bacteria > UBA8248 > UBA8248 > UBA8248 > UBA8248 > UBA8248. The sequence goes on along the minus strand of JAPYQX010000004.1, from coordinate 15,960 downwards.
CCGAGGAAGTGTTGAGCCTGGTCCTGGAGGGTTTCTAGGAGTGGCTCGCTCGCCCCGCCGCCGCGGATCGGGCGAGGAAGTTCGCGGGGCGCTGTCTCGCTTGAGATCCGGAAAAATCGACTCCCTTTACCTTCTCCACGGCCCCGAAACTTTCCTCAGAGACGAGTTCGTCGGTGAAATACGCCGGGCGGTCCTGGGCGATGAGGGAAGCGACTTCAACCACGACTTTTTCACCTGGGGCGAGACCCCCGCGAGGGACATCGCCGCCGCCGCCCAGACCCTCCCATTCATGGGTGGGCGGCGGCTCATCGAGGTCCGCGGCCTCGGACAGGTCGCCGACCATGACGCCGAAATACTCTCCCCGCTGATCGATGATCCGTCTCCCGAGGCCGTTGTCGTCTTCACCGCCGAGCGGGCCGATATGCGCCGCGCGTTTTTCAAAAAACTCGCCGGCGCCGGCGCCGCGCTCAAACTCGAGCCCCCCCCCCAGCGGGAGCTTCCGCAATGGGCCCAGTCCCAGGCCGAGGGCCTCGGCTTCACCCTGACGCGCGAGGCGGCAATGCTCCTCGCCGAGTGGGTCGAGCCCTCCCTTGGGCGGATTCGCTCGGAACTCGAAAAGCTTGCCGCCTATCTCGGGCCCAAAAAAACGGCCGACGAGGAGGACGTGCGCAGCCTCGTGGGCCGCTCCCGGGCCGAGGCGATGTACAAGCTGGGGGACTTTCTCGCCGAGGGGAATGCCGGACGCGCCCTGGCCCTCGTGGGGGACTTGAGCGAGACCGATAGCGGGCCGCAGTTTCTTGTCGGTTTTCTCCGGAACCAAATTCGCCGCTGGACGATCGCCAGGGCGGGGGAGAGAAAAGGGCTCGGGCAAAAAGAGCTGGCCGAATTGCTGGGGGTCCCCCCGTTCGCCGCCGGGCGAATCCAGCAACAGGCCCGGAAAGCGAGCCCCAGGTTTTTAAGGGATCTCTACGGAAAGCTGCTCGCCGTGGACAGGCGGGTGAAGCGCTCCGGGGGGAGCACCGCCGCCCTCCGGGCGATTGAATTGTTTATCATTGAAGTGAATCGGGATTCCACGGGATTCAGCAGACAAACCCAAGATCGCGCTGCCGGGCGCCCGTCTTCATGGGCGCGGGCATGAGCGGTTTACGAAGCGGAGGCCGCGGCCCTGTTAACACGCTGTGCGAGGCGGGAGGCCTTCCGGGAGGCAGTGTTTGAATGAATAACCCCCTTTTTGGCCGCTTTCGCCAGATTCGAGTGGGCCGCTCGAAGAGACGCCTCGACGCCTTCCCCGGATTCGACAGACTCAAGAACCTTCCTGACCGCGTTGCGAAGGTGGGTCCGAGTGATTTTGTTGCGCGCATTCCGGCCCACGTTCTGCCGGTTCCGTTTTTTCGCCGATTTGATATTAGCCACGGCTGCTTCAATCTCCTTAAAAAGAGGCACTATATGGAGAGGGTCCGGATTGAGGACCTTGCTCTGGCCGCGTAAAGTACTTTAGTTCCGCTTTTTGTCAAGCGCCCCGCCGCCCCTCGGAAATTCCGTGACAGACGATACCGGAGAACATCCCCCCAAAGAGCCCGATTCATCGCGCTCCCCACCCAATTCCCCGCGCTCCCCGGAGGGAAAGTCAATCGTCCGCGTTGCTGGCTCGATTGGCGCGGCCACTTTTTTAAGCCGGGTTCTCGGTTTTGTGAGGGATGTCCTCATCGCCCGATTTTTCGGGGCCGCCCTCCTGACCGACGCTTTTTTCGTCGCCTTCGCGATTCCGAGCATGTTTCGGCGGCTCCTGACCGAGGGCGCCCTGACCTCGGCCTTTATTCCGGTCTATTCGGATGTGCGTGCCCAACAGGGCGAGCGCTCCGCCCGCCTCTTCTCGGGCGCCATGACGGTGAGCCTCGCCGCTCTTTTGGCCGTATTGTGTCTCCTGGGGATTTATTTCGCCCGGCCTTTGGTCGTGGCTCTCGCCCCCGGTTTCGCGGGCAGCGTCGAAAAGCTGGAGCTGACGGCTCGTCTCACCCGGGTCATGTTTCCGTTTCTGTTCTTTATCGGCCTGAGCGCCATCGCCGTGGGCGTGCTCAACTCCGCCCGGCATTTTTTCGTCCCGGCGCTGGCCCCCGTTGTTCAGAATATTGTCATGATCGCCGCCCTCCTGGTGGCGGGCGGGCTGGTCGAGACGAACGAGGCTGTCATCTGGCTGGCGTGGGGGGTGGTCGCCGGCGGGGCGCTCCAACTCCTGGTTCAACTTCCCCTCATATCAAAACTCGGGATTTCGCCCATCCCGGCGCTCCCCTGGCGGGCGCCCAGTGTGGGCCGGTGCCTCACCCTGATGGGTCCGGCGGCCTTCGGCATGGCCATTCTCCAGATAAATGTCCTGATCGACCGGTGGCTGGCCTCGTTCCTGGCGGATGGGTCGATCTCCTACCTCTATTACGCCAACCGCCTGGTGCAATTTCCGCACGGAATCCTAAGCCTGGCGGTGGCGGCGGCGGCTTTCCCCCTGTTGGCGGACCGCGAGGCGAGAGGGAGACTCGGCAAGGGGGAGGGGCAGGCGTCCGCCCGGAGCCCGCTTGCCGAGGCCGGGCGGCTGACCCTGTTCATCACGCTGCCCGCCGCCTTCGGGCTGATCGCGCTGGCCAGGCCGATCATGGAAGTTTTATTCGAGCGGGGGGCCTTCGTGGCCGCGGACAGCTCCGCGAGCGCGGCCGCCCTACGCGCCTATGCCCTCGGGCTCGTATTTTTCGGTTTTGTCCGCCTCATGACGGCTGTTTATCATTCCCGCCTGGACACAAAAACCCCTGTCCGCTGCGCCAACTGGTCGGTGCTCGCCAACGTGGCGGGAAGCGTCGCCCTCATGTTTCCGTTCGGGTTTGTCGGGCTGGCGCTGGCTACTTCGCTCGCCAGCGCCCTCAACGCCTGGCTCCTCTTCGCGGGACTTCGCGGGACGGAAGATTGGCCCGGCGGTGAACTCGCCCGATCGACCAAGTTCCTGCTTCCCGTATCGGCGGCCATGGGCGCCGGGCTCTACCTGCTCAACGGAGTTTTCTGGCCCGCCGGAGCGGATATCTGGGTGCGCGCGGGCTTTCTCTCCCTCGAAGTCATTGGGGGGGCGGCGGCCTATCTTCTGGTTTCGTGGCTTGTCATGCCCGATTCGGTGGCGTTGTGGCGCTCAGCGCTCAGACGGGCTTGAGGGCGGAAATGGTCAAACCGAAGGGAGCGATTCCGGCGAAACACACCATGCGATTGAGCGGAAAAAAGGGTGGGCCCGGGAAAAAAAGGGCGGTCGGGACGGCGGAATTACTTAAAGATAATTATCGGGAACATATCTGTAACTATCAGGATTATTTATTGATAGATCGCCGAATGTCGCCAAATTCCGTGGAGAGCTACATCCGCGATTCAGGGAAATTCCTCCTCTGGGCCCAGCGGCGGAAAATCACCGACCTGCGCTCCCTGGGCCGCGATGAGATGCTCGCCCACATTGCCCACCTCCGGGAAGAGGGCCGGGCGGACACCACCTTGAGACGGCATCTGGCCGCGCTCAGGGTTTTTTCCCGGTACCTTCTCCGGGAAAAATGGATAGACGCGGATTTCACGGCCGACATTTCCTATAGCGCGGCCTGGAAGAGACTTCCCAAAACGCTTTCATACGATGAGGTGGATCGCCTCCTCGCGGCTCCTGACAAGCAAACACCCGAGGGCGTTCGGGACGGCGCGATGCTGGAGATGCTTTACGCCACCGGAATGCGGGTGAGCGAGCTTGTGGGGCTGAAGATTCCCCAGATTCGTCTCGACGCGGGTTTCTCCATCGTCCACGGGAAAGGGGACAAGACCCGTATGGTACCGGTGGGCGACCTGGCCCGGGACCGGGTCGGGGAGTATCTCGAGACCGCCCGCTCGGCTCTTCTCAGGGGCAGGATCACGGATTTTGTCTTCGTCACCCGGCGCGGGGGGGGCATGACGCGGCAGGCCTTCTGGGTCCGCCTGAAGAGATGGGCGCTTGAGGCCGGGATTAATCGGCCGGTGAGCCCCCATATGCTCCGCCACAGTTTCGCCACCCATCTGCTCCGCAACGGTGCGGATTTAAGGGCTATACAATCGATGCTGGGTCACGCGGATATCTCGACCACGGAGATTTACACCCATATCGACAGGGATTCCCTGAGGGATGCCCTGGATAAACATCACCCCAGGGGATAGCGAAATAAATGCATAAATAAGGGCCTGTTTTGTGTTGACGCTCCCCGGGGGGGGGCGTACGATCCTGCCCGTTGGAGCAGGGACCAGCGATTTCAGGCAAGGAGATAACAGCTTTTGGTTACAAGGATTTCCGCGACGCCTCTTGAGGGTTCGGACCATCTGATTCACCTGATCGGGAACAGGGACGAGTCCCTGAAAGCGGTCGGAAAGGCCTTCGGCGTGAAGATTCGGATCGCGTCCGAGGGATTTCTGGCGGACGGCCAACTCGAATCGGTTGAGAGCGCTCTGCGGTTTTTCGATGAACTCTCGGCCAGGGTTGATGAGGGCTACCGGTTCAGCCCGTCCGAGGTCGGCGCGCTTGCCCGGACGGTGGCAAAGGGCGGCGGGCTCACGCTAAACGATTTGGTCTCGGCCAGGGTCGAAATGCCCTCGAAGAAGCGCCACGTGATTCCAAAAGGGGTGGCCCAGAAGGATTACCTCGAAGCCATCCGGACCGGCAACCTGACCTTCGGAATCGGACCCGCCGGGACTGGGAAAACCTACCTGGCGATGGCGATGGCGATATCGGGGCTTGTTGAGAAGGCTTTCTCGAGAATCGTGCTGACCCGGCCCGTCGTCGAGGCTGGTGAGCGGCTGGGATTTTTACCGGGAGACCTCCAGGACAAGGTGAATCCTTACTTTCGTCCTTTGTTCGACGCGCTCCACGATATGGTGGATTTCGAGCGGGCCGAGCGGTTTCTCGAACGGGGGGAAATTGAAATCGCCCCGCTGGCCTATATGAGAGGCCGATCACTGAACGACTCATTCGTCATACTCGACGAGGCTCAAAATACTACGCCCGAGCAGATGAAAATGTTTTTGACGCGCATTGGCTCCGGGAGCAAAGCCGTGGTGACAGGCGACATTACCCAGATCGACCTTCCCGACTCGGCGGGATGCGGGTTGATTCATGCCAGAGACGTTCTCGGCGGGCTTGAGGAAGTCCGCTTCATTCAATTTACCCAGCGGGACGTGATCCGGACGGAGTTGGTCCGCAAAATCGTTCAGGCCTATGAGGCCCACCGCGGCTAAACCGCCCCTGACTCGAATACCCAAAACCACTCGAACGTTACGAATTCTTGAGGATTCTCAATTGAATCAGTTGACCGGAAACGCAAAAGCGTCCGGAAAAGGCAAAAACGGCGGCCCGCGGAAGCACCATTCCCACCATTCCAGGGGGGGCCGGATTCGCAAGTACTGGAATGCCGCCCTCGCGTCGAAGGTCTTTCCCTGGGTATTGGGCATCACCCTCACTGCCGCGCTGTCGCTCCTCATCACAACCGGCCTGACCGTCACGACGGCCGACTACCAGGCCGGCGACATTGCCCGGCGGGACATCAAGGCCCCCAGGGATATGCGTCTCGAGGATGCCGAGGCCACCGAGGCGCTCCGCGAGCAGGCGCGTGGGAAGGTCCTGCCGCACTACGATGTGGACCCCAAGCTGCAGGAGAGACTCGAGCGGCAGGTCCGGAGCGCATTCGATTTGATCCAAAAAGCGCAGGCCGGCCAGTCCGCTACCGTCAGGAACCGATTGCTCAATCTCCGGGCGAAAACCAGGGGCGGCGCTCTCGTCGATGAATCCCAGGTCTACCAGGAATTGTTCCGTTCCAAGACATTTCATTCCTCCGAAGCCGCCCTGGCCCATTCGCTGGGCGGAGCGCTCTCACCGGAGCTCATCCGGATATTCCGTGAAGAGCGCTACGCGGCATGGATCGGGGAGGATATCCTGAAACTTGTCCGGGCCGCTCTCTTGAGAAGGGTCGTCAGCGACAACCGCCTCTACGCTCTCCACACGGCCAAGGGAATCATCGTCCGGGACATCCGCACCGGCAACAGGGTGCCTCTTCCGGCCTCCTTCGAGCCTCTGGAACTCAGGAAAGTCGAAGGATTCCTAATCCGGGAGGCTGGGAACAAGAAGCTCCAGTTTTCCGCCTCCGGGCGTGATCTTCTGGCGGCCCTGGCGGCGCGGATTGTTCAACCCACCCTGAACTTCAACAATCAGGACACGGTCGAGGCTCAAAAACGCGCGGCCGGGAAAGTGGCGGCGGCGAGCCGAGTCCTCAAGAACGGGGAGATGATCGTCCGCGAGGGCGAGCGGATCAGCGAAAAAAAGCTGGCGACGCTACGCGCGCTTGAGAGAAAAGGACGCCAGGCCCACATCGTTGACAACTTCTTTGGCACCACCATATTGATCGTAATTTTTCTGGGTTTCGCCTGGACCGCCGCGCAGCGCTACGATTTGGGATTCCTCCGGGCGCCCGGGAGCGTGGGTCTGTTCGTTTTGCTGCTCCTCGCCCAGGCGCTTTTACTCAAATTCGGCACTCTTTTGGCCAACGAGCTACAGGAGTCGGCGTGGGGGGTTGACGTATCCACCTACTACCTGACGATCCCCCTGGCTTCCGCGGCGATGCTGGCGGGCATCCTTCAGGGCCGATCAACGGCTGTGATGATGGCTGTCATGTCGGCGGCGCTCACCGGCCTGTTGATTCCCGGAAACGTGCACTTCAGCCTTATCGCACTGGCCGGTGGCACCTACGCAGCGATTAACTGGAAGGACTACCGCCACCGCACCTCCATCCTCGTCGCGGGTTTGATGATCGGCCTTGTAAACGCCGCCCTTATTTTTGGCTTCAACCTCCAGGGCGGCCTCCGCTTTACGATGGAGCGGTGGACGGACGTACCGTTCGCCTTCGCCGGCGGCCTTGCCAACATTATTATCGTTTCGGCCGTCATGCCGCTTCTCGAGGCGACCTTCAAGCTAACGACCGACATGAAACTCCTTGAGCTCTCCGATCAGAACCATCCGCTCCTTCGCCAACTCGTGGTCCGGGCGCCGGGCACCTACCACCACAGCCTCATCGTCGGGAACCTCGCCGAGGAAGCCGCCGAGGCCGTAAAGGCGAATCCGCTGCTCATTCGGGTCGGGGCCTACTTCCACGATGTCGGGAAAATCGTCAAGCCCGAATACTTCATTGAAAACCAACAAGGGCAGTTGAACCGGCACGACAAGCTCAGCCCCTCGATGAGCGCGCTTATTCTCATCAGCCACGTCAAGGAAGGCCTTGAGATGGCGCTGAGCCATAAACTGCCCAAGGAAATTCGTGATCTTATCTGTCAGCACCACGGCACCTCGCTCATCCGCTATTTTTTCGAGAAGTCAAAAGAGCAGGGGATCGAGGGTTCGGACATCCACGAGGAGGTCTACCGCTATCCGGGTCCCCGGCCCCAAACCCGCGAGGCGGGCATCCTGATGCTCTCCGACATGGTGGAGGCCGCCTCGCGCTCCCAGGCCGACCCCTCGCCCGCGCGGCTGGCCGGCCTTGTCGAGCGCCTTGTGCAGACGGCTTTCACCGACGGCCAGCTCGATGATTGCGACCTCACCCTTCGTCATCTGAGTCAGATTCGGGAGGCTTTCCTCCGTGTGCTGGCGGGCATCTATCACCACCGAATCATCTACCCTGAAAAATCATCGTCCGAGCGGAAAGGAAACAATGGGGATATCCATCACAAACCGGCAAAGGAAGGCGCGCATCAACCTCGCACGGCTGCGCCGGCGGGCGGCGGCAGTCCTGGATAAAATCCGCCCGCCCGGCGATTCGTCCATCGCCCGGGACATCGACATCGCCATCGTGGGCGACCGCACGATGCGCAAGCTGAACCGGCAGTTTCGAAACATCGACGAGACGACGGATGTCCTCTCTTTTCCCTCCGGGCCTTCTCCGGCCGAGGGTTTTTCCGGCCAGGGGCCGGACGATTTCAACTCCGCCCAGGAACGAAAACATATCGGCGACGTCGCAATCTCCATCGGCGAGGCTCTGCGTCAAGCCGGAGAAGACGGGGTGTCGATCGATGTGGCGATCGATCGCCTGATCGTCCATGGTGTGTTGCATCTCCATGGTTTTGATCACGACTCCGCGGAGGGCAGTTCGCGGATGCGCCGAAAGGAAAACGCTCTGCTGAAAATGCTTCACGGCGCGGGTCTTCCCGGATACGCGGTGCGGGGGGGCGAGGACCGAGGTTAGGACTCAGGCGGGCGGGGGAGATTCGAGAACGTGGAACCACTCTGGGCGCCTTGGCGCATGGAATATATTCATCGGGACAAATCCGCCGAGGGGGGTTCCGCCGAAGCTTCGGCGGAGGGGAAGGAGGAGGCCGGCTGCATTTTCTGCGGGCTTCTCAAGGAGGAGGACGGCCCCGCCAATCTGGTTCTCCATCGGAGCGAGCTGGCCTACGTGGTATTGAACAAATATCCCTACTCCAACGGCCATCTCATGGTCGTGCCGAACCGCCATGTGAAGGAATTCGAGGCTCTCGGCGAGGAGGAGGGCATGGCGATATTCCGCTTGACTCAAAAATGCATCTCCATCCTTCGCCAGACGCACGGGGCACAGGGGTTCAACGCGGGCATGAATCTGGGCAAGGCCGCCGGAGCGGGGATCGATTCGCATTTGCACTTTCATGTGGTTCCCCGGTGGGAGGGAGATCATAACTTCATGCCCGTTCTCGGAGAGGTCAGGGTCATTCCCGAACACATTGAATCCACCTACGGAAACCTGAAGCGGGCTTTCACGGAGCGCTTCGGGGAATCGTCGGCGTAAGGGAAAGCGAATGAGCGTTTTACGATTGTTGCTGGGGCTGATTGTAGCGGTGGCCGTCGTCAGCTTCGGGGTGGTAAACATGGAGCCCGTTCCGGTGACCATTCACCGCCTCGGGACCAACCAGATACCGTTGTTTTATGTCCTCCTCGTTTTCTTTGGTGGGGGTTTCCTGTTCGCCTGGCTGGGGGGGCTTTTCGACCGGGTTCGCTTTTACTCCCGCTTACGCGGCTTCCGAAAGGAAAATCGTGTGCTCAAGCGGAAACTCGACGAGGCCCTGGAGGAGAGCGGCCGCCTCCTGCCGCCGGCTCCGATCTCGAACGGAGAGGCCTCGGGCCAGCTTCAGGTTTCAGGTCAGGAAGCGAGACCGGGGACTTCGGGGGAGAGGAGCTGAAATGTCCCTGCCAACCGGGGAAGCGCGGGAAATCTCAACCGCTCGGCCCGAAATGCCCGGAGCCGCTCAGCCTCCTGTTTCTGAGCCCTCAGCTGGATCGAAGCCCTCAGCAGCTCCGAAACCCTCGGCCAAATCGAAAAGCGCGGCCCGCAAGGCCGAAATAACCAGCCCGGCCATGCGCCAATTCCTGGATATAAAAAGCCGCCATCCCGACGCCATCCTTTTTTTCCAGATGGGCGATTTCTTCGAGATGTTCTACGAGGACGCCCACATCGCCGCGAAGGCGCTCGAACTTGCCCTGACCTCGCGACAGAAGGACTCGGACGGCACACCCATCGCGATGTGCGGCGTTCCCCTTCATGCGGGAGACACTTATTCGGCCCGCCTCCTCGAAGCGGGCCACAAGGTGGCGATATGCGAGCAAGTGAGTACTCCCGCGGAAGGGAAGGGAATCGTCCGGCGCGAAGTCGTCCGCGTTCTCACGCCGGGGACTGTGAGCAACCCCCTGCTCGTCGAGGACAAGGAAAGCTGCTACCTCGCGGGCCTGACGGCGGGAGGCCCCGATGAGGAAAGGGGCTGGGGCGTGGCGTGGGTAGATCTGTCCACCGGCGAATATTGTGCCTCGGAGATCGTGGGAGAGCGCTCGGACGCTCTCATGGCGGACGAACTCGAGCGGCTGAGGCCCAGGGAGGTGTTGATCCCGCCCGGCTGTGAATTGCCTCGGGCCACCTCCGAGCGTCTCAAGGCGTTTGGCGCGCGTCTTGAGCAGCGGAGACTGGAGGAGGCCTGGAATTCTCCCGCCGTCCAGCTCGCCGAACAATTCGGCGACGATGAAAGGGTCGCATCCGAGGCGAAGGACCATCCGCTGGCCGCCTCGGCGGCGGCGTCGCTGCTCGCCTATCTCCGGGAAATCCAGCCCGGAGGCCTTCCCCACCTTCGGGTGGTTTCCTTCCGGCGAATGTCGGACACGATGCTCCTCGACGCGGCCACCCAGCGAAACCTCGAACTCGTGCGCTCGGCGGTGGATGGGGGCCGGAAAGGAACCCTGCTGGATTTGATGGACGAGACCCTCACGGCGATGGGGGGACGCTTGTTGAGGCGTTGGGTCCTCTCGCCGCTGATCACCGCCGGGGCGGTGGCACGGCGCGCGGACGCGGTCGAGGAACTCTTCGATAGCGTCTCCCGGCGCGGCGAGCTTCGCGAATCACTGACCCAGATTCAGGACCTCGAAAGAATCCTGGGGCGGGTGGGAATACAGACGGCCAACGCCAGGGACCTTCTGGCGCTGGGGCGGTCCCTGGCCGCGCTGCCCCAGCTGGCGGATGCCCTGGCGGGCGCGGGGGCGGCCGAATTGCGAGAAATATCGGAGGACTGGGACTCGCTCGATGATTTGTCGGCCGAACTTCGCGATTCGCTACAAGACGATCCCCCCCCGCCTCTCACCATCCGGGAGGGCGGGATGATCCGCGACGGGGTGGACGCCTATCTCGACCGCTTCCGGGCCGCGAGCCGGGACGGAAAATCCTGGATCGAGTCCTATCAGAGGGATGAGCGCGAGCGAACCGGCCTGCCGGTGAAGGTCGGGTTCAACAGGGTGTTCGGATTTTATCTTGAGTTGCCAAGGCGCTACTCGGAGGAGGCGCCAATCGAATACACACGCAAGCAGACCCTGGTCTCGGCGGAGCGGTATGTGACGCCGGAGCTCAAGAAAATCGAGGACGAAGTCCTGGGCGCCGAGGAAAAGGCCAAGGAACTTGAATACCGCCTTTTTGGCCGCCTTCGCTCCTGCGTGGCGTCCGAGTCCAGGCGGATTCTTCGGGCGGCGGACCTGGTGGCGCGGATCGACGCCATCGCCGCCCTGGCCGAACTCGCCGCGAAAAGAGGATATGTCCGCCCCGAGGTCAACGAGGGCGAGCTAATCGATATCGTCGAGGGGCGTCATCCCGTCATGGAGGCGGATATTTCCTCGGCTTTTGTCCCCAACGACCTCAAGGCCGGCGGGGAGCGGCAGATCATGATCGTGACGGGGCCGAACATGGCGGGTAAATCCACCTTCCTCCGCCAGTCGGCCCTGATTATCCTCATGGCGCAGATCGGAAGTTTCGTTCCCGCCGAAACGGCGCTCATCGGCATCGTCGATCGGGTCTTCACCCGCGTCGGGGCGCATGACCGCCTCCTGGAGGGACAGAGCACCTTCATGGTCGAAATGGTGGAGACGGCCACCATTCTCAGGGAAGCCACCTCGAGGAGTTTTGTCGTCCTCGACGAGGTGGGCAGGGGCACAAGCACCTACGACGGGGTGAGCATTGCCTGGGCCGTGGTCGAGTATCTTCACGACTCCGCCGCTCATCGGGCGCGGACGCTTTTCGCCACCCACTATCACGAGATGGCCGACCTCGCGAAACGGCTGCCGCGGGTATCGAATCTGACGGTGGAGGTCCGCGAGTGGGGCGATGAGGTGGTCTTTTTGCGAAAAGTGAGCGAGGGGAGCAGCGACAGGAGCTACGGGATTCATGTGGGCCGTCTGGCGGGCCTGCCCCCCGAGGTCATCTCACGGGCACGCGATATACTCGCCGGGCTCGAAGGGGAAACCGGCTCTCCCATCGCGGCCTCCAATACTCCCGGCGGCTCCCTGGACGCCTCCGGGCAGGCGGAGCATCAACTTTCCCTTTTCGAGTCTCCGTCCCCGGAAATCGAGGCCAGGTTGCTCGAAATCGACCTCGACGGTCTGAGCCCCCGGGAGGCGCTTGAAAAACTCTACGAGCTCCGGGCGCTCGCGGCCAAGAGCCGGCACGGGGCTAAATAGCGGATTGAGTGATGAGGTAGAAATCCGCTAGAATCCTCCCAGGCGCCGGGAGGGAGTGTGAGCGGTAAAGTGATGAATTTCTGTGGATTATGGCGGCCCATAGCGGCAACCAGAAGGTTTTTTGTGGGGGCCCTCCTTGTTTCGGGGATGATGCTCGCCACCTCCCCCACCCTTGCCGCCCCCGAAAGCAAGAGCACCCCTGAAATCAGGGACGTTGCGGTCGTGAAAAAAAAGGGACGCCTCCTCGCTTTTGTGTCATTGGGGAAGGCCTTCTCGCCCAAGGTGTTCGAGGCCCTTCATAGCGGGGTGACGACACGCTTCACCTACGAAATCGCTTTGATGCGCGACCGGACCATACTGTTTGACATCGAGGTTGACCGGCAAACCCTGTCCCATCAGGTGAAGTTCGATGCCTTGAAGAAGGCGTATACTTTTACCTCCCAAAATGGGTCGGACGAGAAAATCGTGAAAGTCACGAAGGGTCGGAAAAAAATGATGGACTGGATGGCGGAGATCAACGGCCACCCTATCGTCAAGACCCGGGCTCTTGACCCCAAGGCGCGGTATTATCTTCAGGTCCGCGCTAACCTGAATTCAGTGAAATTCGCTTTCCCGTTCAACTACATGCTTTCGTTCCTGAACAGCAAAACACCGTGGGCCGCTTCGCCGGCTTTTGGTGCGAAGGGGATGTAGCGCCATGTATCCCACAAGCATGGATTACGATGAGATTACCCTTCGCCGGCGCAAGAACATCCGCAGGGCGACCCTTGGCCTGATCGGCATCACCATTCTCTTGCTCACGGCGTGGATTTATTTCAAGGAACTCGAGCCGGGAACACCGCTGCTGAATAATGTCGCCGTATTCGCCCTCGTCAATCTAAACATCATTCTCTTGATGATTCTGGTCCTCCTCGTCGTCCGGAACCTCGTTCGCCTTTACCACTCCTCCCGGCGGGGGGCCGGCGGCCTTCGCCTTCAGGTGAAGCTCATCGCCGCCTTCGTGGGTTTCACCCTCGTTCCCTCGGTTCTTTTGTTCGTGATCGCGAGCGGTCTCATCAACCAGAGTTTCAATACGCTTTTCAACATGAAGGTCGAGGACGCGCTGAAAGGCTCTTTTCAGATCGCCCAGACCTATTACAGGGAGTCGGAGCGCCGGGCCCTGGCCGCCTCGAAGCGCCTCGCCAGGAGCATCGAGGCGAACGGGTGGGGCAGCCTCGAAAAAAAAGAGGTGCTGAAGGCCTACATTTTGAGCGTGCGGGGTG
>JAPYQX010000004.1:0-2657 GCA_029937135.1 Nitrospinota bacterium | reverse complement strand
ATACAGCTTTTCAGCGCCGACCGAAAGAGCCTGGCCTATATTCTCAGCGATAAGCTGCCCTCGGCGACGACGTTTTCCGCATCGCAGGACTACCTCGAAAAAGTACTTCAGGGCGAGGCCAGAACAAGTGTTGAAAGCTGGGGGGAGGGCGACGCGATTCACGGGGTTTCGCCCATCAAATCCGGCACCGCGATAACGGGGTTCGTCGTTGTGTCCCGCTATATTCCCGAGCGGCTGGTCACGAAGGTCAAGGGAATCATCAACGCCTATGAAGACTACAAAGAGATAGAACTCTCCAAAAATCCGATCAAGGCCAGCTACATTATTACGTTTCTTCTCATGACGTTGCTGATTCTCTTTGCCGCCATCTGGTTCGGTTTCTACATCGCGCGCGGCATCACGGTGGCCATCGAGGAGTTGGCCGAAGGCACTCGCGCTGTTTCCGAGGGCGACCTTGACTACCGGGTCGATGTCCAGGCCGATGGTGAGGTGGGAATACTCGTGGAGGCCTTCAACAACATGACCCACGAGCTCAAGGTTAATAAACAGGAAATCGAGGCCGCGACTCTCGACCTCCAGCGGTCAAGCGCCGAAATCGACCGCCGCCGGCGCTACATGGAGGCCATGCTCGAGAATATCGGAACCGGCGTGGTTTCCATCAACCGGAGGGGGAGGATCACCATTCTCAACAACGCCGCGGCCGACCTTCTCCGAATTCAATCGGACTGGGCCCTCGGGCGCCCCTTTAACGAGGTGTTCAAGGTGCAGCACCTCGGACCCATCAGGCATTTGCTGCGGGCGATGCGCGAGAAGGGCAAAAAGAGCGTTTCCGAGCAACTCGAGGTCCTGATCGACGGCCAGTTGCGGACCCTCCGCTCGAGCCTGACCCTGCTTGAGGGATCGGATGGAAGGCACCTGGGGGCGGTTGTCGTTTTCGACGATCTCTCCGTTCTCATCCGTGCCCAGAAGGTAGCCGCCTGGCGGGAGGTGGCGCAGGGGATAGCACACGAAATCAAGAATCCCCTTACTCCCATCCGGCTCTCAACGGAGAGAATGCGCCGCAAATTCGAACAGAACGCAGTGGATTTCCCCGAAGTATTCGAAATCGCCACCGACACCATCATCTCGCAGGTGGAAGGGCTGATGGATCTGGTCAATGAATTCAGCCGCTTCGCCCGATTGCCGGAGCCTCGCCTTCGTCCCTGCGGCATCGGGTCCTTGATCGAGCAGGTGGTGAATCTCTACCGGGAGCGGCGCGGCGACATCACTCTCGAAAAAGAGATAGAAGGCGCGATGCCCTCGGTCATGGCCGACTCCGATCAAATTCAGCGCGTTTTGATCAATTTGCTCGAAAACGCATTTGATTCCATGGAGTCCGGGGGCCGGGTGACTATGCACGCTCATGCGGATGCCGAGCGGAGCCAGCTAATTGTTGAAGTATCCGACGAAGGCGCCGGGATCTCGGTCGAGAACAAGGAGCATATATTCTCTCCCTATTTCTCGACCAAGTATCAGGGCTCCGGGCTTGGCCTTGCCATATGCCACAGAATTATCGACGATCATAATGGCGCAATCACAGTGCGTGATAATCAACCGCGCGGATCCGTGTTCCGCATCACCTTGCCGCTGGCCTCGTCGTCAACGGAGCCGGCCTCCATCGAAAGGACGGCCGCGATTGGATAAGGGACAAATCCTCATCATCGACGATGAGGAGAGCATTCTTTCGACTCTTGAGGGGATTCTCGAGGACGAGGGCTACAAGACCCTCACGGCCACCTCCGGGAAGATCGGCTTGGAACTCGTGCGCAGCGAAAAGCCAGACGTTGTTCTGGTCGATGTGTGGATGCCCGGAATTGACGGGATAAAAACGCTCCAGGCGGTCAAGGAAATGGACCCAAAAACCGAAGTCGTCGTCATGTCGGGCCACGGCACCATCGAAACAGCGGTAGCCGCCACGAAACTCGGAGCCTTCGACTTCATCGAAAAGCCCCTGTCGATGGAGTCGATTCTCCGGGTCGTCGATTCGGCGGTTCGGACGAAGCGGGAGAATAAATCCACCCCGTCTCCCGGAAAAGGGAGGCCGCCGCGCGGGAAAAAACGCCGCGCCTCCGGTGCGCCGAGCGCGCCAAGCGAAACCATCAGGAGCGCCGGCGCCGCCGCTCGGAATGCCGCCTTCGAAATGCAGCAAAAATCGATCCAGAGAAGTGTCGTTCTCTATGGCCGTGGGCTTCACTCGGGACTCAAGACGGGCCTGATTCTCGAACCCCTCCCGCCAAACAGCGGCATTCTTTTCGGGAACCTGAGCACCCCGGAAACGATCGCTGCGCAGGCGGATTTCGTCGATAATACCAACCACGCCACCAACCTCCGGGTTGGAGATGTGGTCGCCCGGACCATCGAGCATCTCATGAGCGCGCTTCACGCCTACGGCGTCTCCAATCTTCTGGTCAAGCTCAGTGAAGAGGTTCCCATCCTGGACGGTTCCTCAAAGGAATTTTGCCGCTTGATCGAGAGCGCCGGACTGGAGGAGCAGGCCGAGGAATTGTCTCCCATTGTTATCGACCAGGTGATCGAGGCGGGAGAACCCGGCTCTCCTGATGGTTACATCAAGGTGGAGCCGGGTGAGGGGTTCACGGTTTCATACGACATGGATCTTC
>JAPYQX010000222.1 GCA_029937135.1 Nitrospinota bacterium | reverse complement strand
ATTCCGTTCCCCAAAAAGGAAGTCAACCCATAATCAACATGAGAATAACCTGGTATCTATTTGTTATATTTAATATTATAAATTACGCTTTGGAATTTCCTCTTGCCCCTGCTCCATGGTAAAATGAAAATGACCGAATTCGTCACCCTTCGAGCATAGGCGCGCTCTTCCGGTTATTATCGAGATCGAAATTTTCCCCAGGAGAGGACAATTGAAACGCGGACGGATCCTCACCCTAATCACCACCGGACACGCCGCCGAGCACTGGTATCTGGGCCTTCTCGGGCCTGTCCTCCCGTTTCTCATCAAGGACCTGAACATCTCCCTCACCGAGGTGGGAATTCTTTTTGCCGGCCGCTCGGCTTTCAGCGCAATATCGAGCGCGGGCACAGGCTACGCCATCGACCGGCTGGGGGGCGGAAAATGGGTACTGGTCATCTGCCTCGCCGGAATCGCCGTTTTCTACGGCGGAATAAGCATGGCATCGGGCCTGATTTCATTAATTCCCCTCTTCTGGCTCAGCGGATTGTTTTCCCACTTATGGCATCCACCCTCGATGGGCCTCCTCAGCGAGCAATTCACCGAGAGGAAGGGGTTCGCCCTGGGCCTTCATGGAACGGGGGCGAATATTGGCCAGACTCTCGCTCCCCTGGCGGCGGGATACCTCCTCCTTGTCATGGATTGGCGCACCACTCTCCTCATCAATATGGCGCCGCTGCTGCTGGCCGCCCTTTTGCTAGGAGTGCTTCTCCCCCCTTTCAGCCTGAAACAAACCCAACCGCGGAGCCCCGGGGTTTCCCGGCTGGCTCGCCTCTCCCTCCTGAAAGACCCGGCATTCGGCGCCACGGCCTTGATTGCCGGAGCTGTAACCGTCGGCCACCATGGCCTCATTACATTTCTTCCACTTCTGCTGGTGAAAAAACATGGGGCAAGCCCCGAATGGGTCGGTATTTGCCTCGGAATATATGCGGCATCCGCGATTATTCCCGAAACCATTGTCGGTTACGTTTCGGACCGCATTTCGAGGAAATTCGTTCTGGTTGTCGGCCTGACGGTGGGAGGACTCTCCCTGGTGGCTATACCCGCCGCCGCTCACGGCTCCCTGATCATTCTTCCTCTGGTAATTCTGGGGGTTTTTCTCCGCTCTCTCCGGCCTGTTATTTTTGCCCATGCATTGGATATTTCTCCTCCACATCTCAAAGCGAGTACCGTTGGCTTCCTGTTCACAACAAATCAAGGCTTTTCGGCAATCGGCCCCCTGCTCGCGGGGGTGCTTTCGGATATTTACGGGATAGATGTCGCCCTCTGGTTTTTTGGAGGGCTCACCCTTGCCATTCTTCCGTTGTTTGCTTTTCTTCCGAATTTCTCTGAAAAATTCAAAAAATGCTCTACCGCCGCCACCCAGGGCAATTCCATGATGCTCTAATCTCCGCCGGGAGACTCACCTATGAGCATAGAGATTCACGAACACCCCGGCTTCCAACATATCGAGCGGCTTCTCTCAGGAGGAATGCCTACGCCTCAGGCCGCCGATCTGCTTTCCTCCCTTGGCGTCAACAACCAGGAACAAGCCGCCCGGAGCCTTCAGTCCCTGGCCCTTCACCCCTCGTTTCCCCGCGGGGACAAAATTTTTCTTGCCCAATTTCTCGAGTCCCTTGGTGAAACATTCGAACCCGAGCGAGCGATGGCCAATCTTGAGCGTATTCTCGAATCAAGGGAAAACCCTGACGCTCTCCTTTTGGCGCTAAGGCGATCAAGCAAACGCCGTTCAATTGTCCTCACTCTCGCGGGCGGAAGTCAGTTTCTCTCGGACACCATCCTTCGCCATCCGGAATATCTTGACTGGCTTCTCAAACCAATGACCCTCCGGAAGGAGCGCAGTTTCGGGAAGATGTCCCTTGAGTTATGGCGCTGGATTCGAGAGTCGAAGGCATACCCCAATGGCCCCGCCGACGCCCTGAGACGGTTCCGGAAACGCGAATACCTCCGTATCGGCATCCGGGACCTCCTCAGGATGGCTAGCATGGAAGAAATCACATTGTCCCTTTCCAATCTGGCGGACGCCACCCTCGAAGCCGCGCTGCGAATCGCCCGGGGCGAGCTTCATGCCCAATACGGAAAACCCCGATGGCGGGTTCCAGGAGGCCGCTGGTCCTCCTGCGATTTCGCCATTATCGGAATGGGGAAACTTGGTGGGAGAGAACTTAATTTCAGCTCGGACATCGATCTCATTTTCGTCTATTCCTCGGACGAGGGAAAAACCCGGGATATCTCCGACCCCTACACCGGGAGGCGCAGAGGACAAATCTCCAACCACGAATTTCATGTGCGCCTCTCCCAACGGGTCATCCAGTTGATGGCGGAAAACACCGAGGAGGGGCATGTTTTCCGGGTTGACACCCGTCTGCGTCCCGAGGGCTCCCAGGGCGCATTGGCATACTCCTTGCGAAGTTGTGAGGTCTATTACGAATCCTGGGGAGAAACCTGGGAGCGGCAAGCCCTGATTAAAGCCCGACATTGCGCGGGCGACGACGCCCTGGGTCAAAAATTCCTGGAGATGATCCAGCCGTTCATTTACCGAAGAACCCTGGATGTAAGCGCTCTGGATGAAATCGCCCGAATTAAGGACAGGATCAACAGAAAACTGGCCTCAAGCGGGCAATCGACCCTGAACATCAAGCTCGGGGAGGGCGGCATCCGTGAAATTGAATTCATCATCCAGTCCTTTCAACTCATTTATGGCGGAAAAGAACCCTTCCTCCGAAAACAAAACTCTCTCCAAGCCCTCTCGGCCATTAAAGAGATTGGGCTTTTGCCCATAATCGACTGCGATAATCTGTCCGAGGCCTACACTTTCCTTCGGGACGTGGAGCATCGCGTACAAGTCACTCATGGCCTTCAAACGCACAATCTTCCCGAAGACAGGCACGGGTTGACCGTGCTCGCCCGAAAAATGGGCTTCGAGGCCAATGAATCCGGAGAGAGCGAAAAATTCGAAGACGCCTTGAAAGGTTATCGTGAAATCTCATCGCGGATTTTCGATGACCTCTTCCGCCGTCAGGATGAAAAAGACAATTCTGAAAAGAACACGGAACGAATCGGTGCGAAAGAGTTGTTGAGCGCCAAGACTTTGGAGGACTCCCTCTCGCCCGCCGATCTGGCCCCTTTTAATTTCGCGGACCCCGATTCAGCAAGTTTGCTCCTTCGTCTTATGCGCAACGGAGAGCAGTTTCAACATGTCAGCGCCCGGGCGAAGCACACATTCGACGAACTCCTCCCCCGCTTGCTCTATATCACCCTCGATCTCCCCGATCCGGATAACGCCGTGGCCAACCTGTTTCGGTATGTCGAAGCCGGTGGAGGAAGGGAAGCGGTGTTCTCTCTCATAAGCCAATCCGAGCGCGTATTCGAAGCTCTCCTTAAACTGTTTGGAACCAGCGATTATTTATCTGGCATTCTTATTCATCGCCCCGACGTTTTCGAGACAATCATCCAATCCGGGGCCTTGACCCGGTCAAAATCACCGGAAGACATGATTTCGGAATTCCGCTCGGCCATTCATGGCATTTCCACGGCCCAATCCCGGTTTGGTGCTCTCGCCGACGCAAAGCGGGACGAAGAATTCGCCATCGGCATGCGGAGTATTCTTGGAGAAGCCGATATACTTGTAACTGTTTCTGATCTGACCTTGCTCGCGGACACGGTTTTAAAGATCGGTCTCTCAATCGCGCAAGAGGAGCTAAACAACCTCTACGGAGCTCCCAGCCCAGATGACGCCCCCCCGGGATTCGCTGTCATCGGCTTGGGCAAGCTTGGAAGTCTTGAAATGAATTTCGGATCCGATCTAGACTTAATCTTCGTGTACGATGGGTCAAAAGGCGAAACGACCGCTCTCCTTGAAGAAAAGAAATCGAAGCGGGACGCCATCCCAAACCCCGGCTACTTTTACCGGCTAGGCACATTGCTGAGAGAGGGTCTCGCCTCTCCTGAAGTTGGCGAGCGTATTTACGAAATAGACTTGCGCCTGCGGCCCGATGGACAAACAGGCTCTCTTGTCACTCCCCTGGAACAAATGGAAGTTTATCTGAAAGAGCGGGCGGAAATCTGGGAACGGCAAGCCCTTTGCCGCGCCCGTTTCATAGCTGGAGCGCCCGAAGTTGGCGAAGCATTCATGAGGCTTGTCAGTCATTTTGTTTATGAGACTCCCGTGCCCAACAATTTCGCCGGGCAAGTCGATCATATGCGCAAGCGTATGGAGTTCGAACTGGCCCGCGAAACCGAGGAAAATATTGACATCAAGCTGGGCGCGGGTGGAATTGCCGACATAGAATTTACCGTTCAATATCTCCAAATCATGAACGGCGGCAAGAATCCCTTGCTTCGCCGGCCGGATTCCGCGGGAGCGATTCAAGCCCTACAAAAAGCCGGGCTGATTTCGAAAAAAAATGGAGACGCCCTCCTGGAAGCCTATCGATTTCTCCGCCTCGTGGAAAACCGGCTACGAATCGCAAACGCACAATCTATCCATACCCTCCCAAAGACACCGGCGGAAATGGAAATTCTCGCCCGGCGCATCGGCTATGAGGATAATGTTGAAGGAAGCAGCAGGGCCAAACTCCTATCCGACTACGAGAAGCATACTCAGCTCGTGAGGAAAATCTACAATGAAATCGTAGCCGGAGTAGACGAAGTCCCCGGAGAAAAGTAGAACTTCCCTGCGCCTGGAATTTTTGGGCATTGCCTTTTTTCATACCAGAGGGCTCCGTTGAAAATTGACGCCTCCCGTCTTCAAACGAGCATGGAAAAAATGGCCTGCATCGGAGCCACAGCGGGCGGTGGCGTCCACCGGCTTGCCCTGTCCGACTCTGACAGGAACGCACGCGACCTATTTGCTTCCTGGGTGAAAAGCGCGGGCCTCTCCCTTAGTGTGGACGAAATGGGAAACATGTTTGCCCGGCGGGAAGGTTCTGACGAGCTAGCCGCCCCGGTCATGGCCGGAAGCCACCTCGATTCGGTTCCCGACGGTGGGCGATTCGACGGCTCCCTCGGAGTGTTGG